>NZ_JARVII010000011.1:0-94628 GCF_029813755.1 Ottowia cancrivicina
GCTGCTGCTGGCCAGCGCCGTTTTCACGCTGGCCGCCGCCATTGGCTTGGTGCGCCTGCAAAGCTTTTTCCAGCGCATGCATCCGCCCGCGCTCATCTATACGGGTGCTGCCTGGTGCGTCACCTTGGCTTCCATCACCTACTTTTCAGCGCAGGGGCATGGCCTGGTGCTGCATGTGTGGATCATCATCATCTTGCTGTCCATCACGGTGCCCATCGCCACCGTGCTGCTGGCTCGCGCAGCGCTTTTTCGCAACCGGCAAGAACGCTTGGCGGGCACGCCCCTGCCGCTGCAACCGATGGTGGAGCCCAGCCTGGCTGAGGGCGAAAGCGCCGATCCTCAAACATGAAACGGCGCAAGGCAGGCGCTGGCCCGGCAATCCACCCGCCACGCCGGGCGTGCCGTGCAGGCACGGCGGCTCGCCTACACTGCCCGCGCGTGCGCAAAAGCACGCACTTTTTTCTCCCTCTTTTTCTTGAAAGGAACGCACCGTGTTCAAAAAACTGCTGATCCTGGGCGCCATGCTCTGCTGCTCCACCTTGTTTGCCGCAGACGTCAATACAGCCACTGCCGCCGAGCTGGACGCGATCAAGGGCATCGGCCCGGCCATGTCCGCCCGCATCATGAGCGAGCGCGAAAAAGCCCCGTTCAAGGACTGGGAAGATTTCAAAACCCGCGTCAAGGGCGTTGGCGACAAAAGCGCAGCCAAGCTCTCTGACGCCGGGCTGACCGTAGGCGGCGGCGCTTACCCGCAAGCCAAGGCGGCCGCCCCGGCCGCTGCGGAAAAGCCTGCAGCCGAAGGCCGGAAGGGGAAGAAAGCCGAGAAGGCGGCCAAAGCCGAAAAAGCGGCCAAGGCTGAAAAACCAGCCGAATCGGCCAAGCCGTAAAAACGGCCCTCTGCTCACGCAAAAAAGCCCGCACACGCGGGCTTTTCCGATTGAAGGCAGAGCTTGCAAATACTGACGCCACAAGGGCTTCCCAGCTTTTGCCGCTACCAACGAGCCACAGAAAGAGCGCGCCTGGCCTGGCAATGCACAGACATAAACTTAGCTCCTCTATTCATAGCAATAGGTCCTAGTCGAAACTGCGCGGAATGGCATTTCATCCCATCTTTATTCGCTCCTGTTTTTAATGTGGACAGCAGGCAAAGCCAGGCCGCGCAAACCTAGAATGCCCTTTTCTTCACTTCCTGCGATGCTGTCATGACCCTGCCACGCCCTGCCGCCAAGCCCCGCTGCCCCCATTTTTCTTCCGGCCCCTGCGCCAAGCGCCCCGGCTACAGCCTTGCGGCGCTGGAGACGCAAACGCTGGGCCGCTCGCACCGCTCGGCCATCGGCAAGCAGGCGCTGGCTAGGGCATGCAGCGAAACGCACCGCCTGCTGGGGCTGCCAGCCGACTGGCGCCTGGGCATCGTGCCCGCCTCGGACACCGGCGCGATGGAAATGGCGCTGTGGAGCCTGCTGGGGCCGCGCGGCGTGGACGCGCTCGGCTGGGAAACCTTTGGCTTGACCTGGGTGAAAGACGTGACGCAGCAGCTGAAGCTGCCCGACGTGCGCGTGTTCCAGGCCCCTTACGGCGAGCTGCCTGACCTGGCGCAAGTCGATTGCGACCGCGATGTGGTCTTTGCCTGGAACGGCACCACCAGCGGCGTGTGCGTGCCCAATGGCGACTGGATTGCCGACGATCGCCAGGGCCTGACTATTTGCGATGCGACCAGCGCCGCCTTTGCCATGCCGCTGCCCTGGCACAAGCTGGACGTGGCCACCTTCTCGTGGCAAAAGGCGCTGGGCGGCGAAGGCGCGCACGGCGTCATCGTGCTGTCGCCGCGCGCCGTGGCCCGGCTGCAAAGCTACACGCCGCCCTGGCCCATGCCCAAAATCTTCCGCATGACCACGCCCGACAAGCAAACGGGCGGCAACCAGCTCAACGAAGGCATCTTCCGGGGCGAAACCATCAACACCCCTTCCATGCTCTGTGTGGCCGACTGGCTGGACACCCTGGCCTGGGCCGAAGCGATGGGCGGCGTGCCCGCCCTGGCGGCCCGCAGCCGCCAGAGCCTGGCGCACATCGAGGCCTTTGTGGCGCAGCGCGACTGGATCAGCTTTCTGGCGCGCGATGCGGCCACGCGCTCATGCACCAGCGTGTGCCTGAAGCTGGCGCTGCCAGACGAGCAAGTCAAACAGCTGGCCAAACTGCTGCAAGACGAAGGCGTGGCCTACGACATCGGCTCCTACAAAGACGCCCCCGTGGGCCTGCGCATCTGGTGCGGCGCCACCGTGGAGCCGGAAGATGTGCGCGTGCTGCTGCAATGGCTGGACTGGGGGCGCGCGCAGCTTGGTCAAGTGTGAGCGGCGCATGCGCAAGACGGCGGCGCGGCGCTGTCTTGCGCCGCTCACCCCCTTCATTTGCTCTTTTATCAAGAGCAAGATGTCCTAGTGAAACCTGCGCAAGGCGTCTTTTTGCCCCTTCAAATCAGCTCCTGTTTTTGATGCTCCTTGAGCTGGCCGCCGGATCGGGCTGAAGGCTAGGGCGCGCGCAGCGCCGCCGCGTGGTGCGCCATGTGATCGGCCATGAAGCTGGCCATGAAGTAGTAGCTGTGGTCATGGCCCGCGTGCATGCGCAGCGTGAGCGGGTGGCCCGCCCGCTCGCAGGCGGCTTGCAGCAAATCGGGCCGCAGCTGGGGCAGAAATTCATCCGCCTCGCCCTGATCGACCAGCAGCGGCAGGCGCTCGCTCAAAGGCCGGGCGATGAGGGCCGTGGCATCGTGCGCCTGCCAGGCGGCGGGGTTGTCGCCCAGATAGGCGGCAAACGCCTTGCGCCCCCACGGCGCTTGCGCGGCGGCGCAAATGGGCGCAAAGGCGCTCACGCTGCGATAGCGCCCCGGATGCCGCAGCGCCAGCGTGATGGCCCCGTGCCCGCCCATGCTGTGGCCGCTGATGCCGCGCACGGGCAGCGCGGCAAAGTGCCGCTCCACCAGCGCGGGCAGCTCCTGCGCCACGTAATCTTCCATGCGGAAATGCGCGGCCCAGGGCGCTTGCGTGGCGTTCACGTAAAAGCCCGCGCCCTGGCCCAGGTCATAGGCCGCGTCATCCGGCACGCCAGCGCCGCGCGGGCTGGTATCGGGCGCCACCACGATCAGCCCGTGCTGCGCCGCCCACTGCTGCGCCCCGGCCTTGGTGATGAAGTTCTGCTCGGTGCAAGTCAGCCCCGAAAGCCAATACAAAACCGGGCATTTTTCTCCCGCCAATGCCGCTGGCGGCAAGTAAATGCCGAATTTCATGGGTGTGCCCGTGCTGGCGGCGTCGTGCTGCCAGACTTCCTGGCGGCCGCCAAAACTGGCGTGCTGTTCAAGGCGTTGCATGATGGTTTTTCCTGATTTGGCGTGTTTTCAAAAACCGTGCGTCATGAATTCATTCATCCAGATTCAAATAACGCAAATAACATGAATCGCGCAAATGGCGAAATCAATAATGCACCACGCTGCGAATGGATTGGCCCGCGTGCATCAGTTCAAACGCCTCGTTGATATTTTCCAGCGGCAGGGTGTGCGTCACGAACGGGGCCAGTTTGATTTCGCCTTTCATGGCCTGCTCGACCATGCCGGGCAACTCGCTGCGGCCCTTGACGCCGCCAAAGGCGCTGCCCAGCCAGCGGCGGCCGGTGACGAGCTGGAAGGGGCGGGTGGAAATCTCCTGCCCCGCGCCTGCCACGCCGATGATGACGCTCTGGCCCCAGCCCCGGTGCGCGCATTCCAGCGCGGCGCGCATGACTTGAACGTTGCCGATGCATTCAAAGCTGTGGTCCACGCCCCAGCCGGTCATTTCGATGATGACTTGCTGGATGGGCTGCGCGTGGTCTTTGGGATTGACGCAATCGGTCGCGCCGAAGGTGCGGGCCAGCTCGAATTTGGCGGGGTTGGTGTCGATGGCGATGATGCGGCCCGCCTTGGCGAGCTTTGCGCCCTGGATGACGGCCAGGCCGATGCCGCCCAGCCCGAACACGGCCACGCTGTCGCCCGGCTGCACTTTGGCGGTGTTTTTCACGGCGCCCAGGCCGGTGGTCACGCCGCAGCCCAGCAGGCAGACTTGCTCCGGATTGGCGGCGGGGTTGATCTTGGCCAGCGAGACTTCGGCCACCACCGTGTATTCGCTGAAAGTGGAGCAGCCCATGTAGTGATACACGGGCTGGCCCTGGTATGAAAAGCGCGTGCTGCCGTCGGGCATCAGGCCCTTGCCTTGCGTGGCGCGCACGGCAGTGCACAGATTGGTTTTGCCGCTTTTGCAAAACAGGCACTGGCGGCACTCGGCGGTGTACAAGGGGATGACGTGATCGCCCGGCTGCACGCTGGTAACGCCCTCGCCCACTTGCACGACGACGCCCGCGCCTTCGTGCCCCAGCACGGCGGGAAAGACGCCTTCGGGGTCATCGCCGCTCAAGGTGAAGGCGTCGGTGTGGCACACGCCGGTGTGGGTGATGCGCAGCAGCACTTCGCCCGCGCGGGGCGGGGCCACGTCGATTTCGACAATCTGCAAGGGTTTGCCGGGTTCAAAGGCAACGGCGGCGCGTGATTTCATGGCCTGGCTCTCCTGTGAATGATGGGGAGCGGGCAGTGTAGGCCCCGCCGCCCGGCCTGGCGCGAGAGAAGGCGGGCCGCGTGGTCAGTCCATGTCGCAAGCCGTGCCGTTTTGCAGGCGGCGGGCGCGGTCATGCGTGTCGGGGTGGGTGCTGAACCAGTTGTCGCCGCCGGGGGCCGGGGAGTCGGCTGGTTTGCGCCGTTCAGGCTGGTTTTCAGGTTTGGGGGCCTGGCCCGCCTTGCGGGATGGGGCGGGCGCTGGCGGCTTGTCGTTCCATTTTTCAGCGGCCAGCAGCAGCGTGCCCAGCGGGGCGGCGGGCATGTGCAGCGCGTGCAGCAGGCGCTGGGCGTAGCAGTCGGCTTCGCGTTCGTGGCTGCGGCTGTAGGAGGTGGCGGCCAGCAGCGTGGTGGCGGAAGCGGTGACGGTGGGCAAGTCGCCCAGCGCGAAGCCCAGGCCCAGGCCGATGACGCTTTGCTCCAGCACGGAGCGGGTGCCGTGGCGGTGCTGCACGTGGCCGATTTCATGGGCGAGCACGCCCATGAGCGCTTCGTCGCCCGCGCCGGGGGTGCTGCCGGCCAGCTCCACCATCGCGTCGGTCATGACGATGGCGCCGCCGGGCATGGCGAAGGCGTTGGGCGGCATACCGGAGCGAAAGCGCAGCTCCAGCGGGGGCGCGTAGCCGCTGTAGTGGTGCAGGGCGGCGTCTTGCTGCACGGCGGCGGCCAGGCGGGCGAATTGCGCTTGCAGCTCAGCCTGGCGCGCGGGCGGAATTTTGCTGGGCTTGAGGTAGCCGCCGTCCAGCTGATCAAGCACTTGCCGGGTGACTTGCCGCTCCCAGGCCAGCGGCACGGCGCGCGCCAGATGGCGGGCGGCCCAGGGCGTGCCGTGGTGGTAGAAGGTCCACAGCCCCGCGCCCACGAGCAGCAGCATGCCCAGCAGCGCGGGCCAGCGCGTTTGCATTTTCTCGGCCAGCGTGGGCCGCCCGCCAGCAGCGGCCAAGGCGGCCTGCCAGGCGGCGGGATCGTGCACTTGCAGGCTGCCGTGCGGCCCCAAGTCGATGGAGAGGGTTTCGGGCGTGCGGCGCGCGCTCCAGCGTTCGGGCCACTGCACGTCTTTGCGGGGCACGGCAAAGGGCGCGCCGCCTTCGGGACGCAGCCACAGCACGGGGCCTTGCGGACTGGCCTGAAGCAGCGCCTGCGCGGGCCGCGCGCGGGTGCTGCGGCCATCGAACCAGTGAACGTTCAGGGGGGTCATCGCGGGGCGCTCAGATCAGATCCAGCCCCAGCACATCGGCCACGGCGTCGCCGAAAGCGCCTTGCTGGCGCACCATTTCACCGCTCACCTGGTCCAGCCCGCCGCGCACGTACAGCGTGACAGAATTGGCGCGCGCCGCGTATTCGCTGACCACGGCATAGGGGCGGTAAAAGCCCAGGGTGAGCAGCGTCAGCAGCATGTTCCTGACGCACAGCCATACGTAGGCGCCGGCCTTGAGGCTGGTTTTGGAGCGGGCCATGCCGCCCAGCCCGGCGCCGTTCCACACCAGCTGGAACCGGCGCGCCACGCGGAAGGCGCGCGCGGGCACCGTGACGGCCACCACGAGCGTGAGGATGACCAGCGCCGCCATCACCAACATGCCAATGTTGCCGGGGCGGCCCCCGCCCGCCGCCGCTCCCATGATGCCCACAAAGGCAAGCATCATCAGCACCCAGGCGGCCACCATGCCGATGGCGCCGATGATGCCTATCTGCACGTACATCACCACCCACTCGCTGAAGGCCAGCCGCAGCCGCCCTGGCTGCTGGCCCAAAAAGGCGCGCCGCACGCGCAGCACGCAGTAGTTGTATTCCAGCCGCATGAACGCCAGCCAGCCGCCCAGCACGGCCAGCAGCATGCCGCCCAGCGCCAGCAGCATGTGTTCCGGCAGCTCCGGCTCGCGGGCATCGCCGGCGGGTTCATCGCCGGATTCGTCAAGCTCGCCAGATTCGCTTTCTCCGGCTTCGCTCTCGTCTGCGCCAGGTTCGCCGGATTCAGGCGCGCGCGCTTCAGCTGCATTGCCTTCTGGCGGCAGCCCGTCCGGCGTCGCAGCCTGCGGGCCGCTGCCGCTGGCAGCGGAATGAGATGCGGCAGAGGATGCCGCGCTGGCGGCCGTTTCTTTTCCGTCTTCCAGCACTGCGGCGGCGAAGCCCACGCCCATCATCAGCGCGCCCGCCAGCGCCAGCGGCCAGCTGGCCTTGTACACCTCGCCCCAGGTGGCGCGAAACGACATGCGCACCCCGCGCCAGCGCGTGCAGCCAAAGCGAAAACGCATGGCGCTGCCCCACAGAAACGGCAGCACCGCCAGAAAGGCTGCCCACAGCCCGATTGCCAGCTTCTGGAAGCCGAAGTGATTGGCCGCCTCGAACAGGCCGTAGAACGAGAGCATGACCACAAAGCCCAGAAACATGCGCCACGGCCTGCGCACCGAAAACTCCAGCGGGCTGCCCGCCACCTGCGTGTGCCCGTAAAAGTATTTGATGCTGCGGTAGCGCGCAAAGGGCGTGTACAGCCCCAGCGTGGCCAGCATCAGCAGCACATTGACGATCCACACCCTGAAATATTCGCTGCCCAGCCCCGTGAAGCGGACGGCATGGGCCTCAATGGCGGGGCGCTGCGCCGCCGCTGGCAAAGGCGGCGGCGCGAAGGGCGGTGAAGGCGGCAATGGCGGTGTGACTGGCATGGCTCAATTGTTTCATGAGGTGACGGTCACGCCCCTTCATGGCCAGGCCGTGAAAAAAGGAAAAGGCGGACCGCTACAGGCGGAGCGCGGCAATCCCAGGTGGCTATTCACTCGCCAGAGATTGTTCTCAGCGAATTTCTTCTCCATGGACATGCCGGAAGGCAAAAAGAATTTGATGGTTGGCCGCTGCCAGGACTTGCCGTAACCATCACGCCCAGCCCAGCCCCAGGCGCAAGGGCAAATACACGGCCATGCCCGCGCCGATCACGCCCGGCAGCGTCCAGGGCCGGCCCTGAAACCGCCTGTAAAACAGCGCAGCCGCCAGCGCGGCCCACAGGCGGGCGTCGCGCCACTGGAAAAAGTTCTGCATTTGCAGCGCCAGCACATCCGGGGCCACCACGGCAGCCAGCGCGGCAATGGGGGCGTATTGCAGGCCGCGCTCCAGCCAGCGGGGCATGGGCAGCGGCCGCGCGGAGATGAAAAACAGGCAGCGCGTGATGACCGTCAGGGCCGTCAGCCCCGCCAGCGCCAGCAGCGTCCAGCCGTCGGTTGCGCCCGCGCTCATGGGCACTGCCCTCGCGGGCGGGCCAGGCCCTCCAGCGCCAGCCCGGCCGACACGGCAGCGGCAATGGCCGCGACGATGCCCAGGCGATACGGCATGGCATGGGCGGCCACGGCCGCCGCGCCCGCCACCAGGGCGGCTATGCCACGCAAGCGCCGCCCTGCCAGCGACAGCGTCACGCCCAGCAAGGCCAGCGTGCCCGCAAACTCCAGCCCCCATCCCGGCGGCATGGCATGACCGGCGAAGATGCCCGCCAGGCCCGCCGCCTGCCAGCTGCACCAGCCCAGCGCGTTGCCGCCCCACAGATAAGCCAGCCGCGCGCGGCGCTGGCGCGGCGTGCGCCCCGGCGCGGGAAAACGCCGCACCAGCAGCACATAGCTCAAGTCGCCCGTGGTGTAGCCCAGCAGCAGGCGGCGCAGCAGCGGCAGGTGAATGAGGTAGGCGCGCAAATGCAGGCTGAAGACGACAAAGCGCAAGTTCACGCACAGCGCCGTCAGCCAAATGACCCACAGCGGCGCGGCAGCGGCAATCAGGGGCAGCGCCGCCAGCTGCGCGCTGCCCGCATAGACAAGCAGCGCCATCAGCACGCTTTCAGCCACCGACATGCCGGACTTGACCATGGCCACCCCCGTCATGAACGACCAGACGGATGTGCCCAGGGCCACGCCCGCCATGTCTTGCGCACCGGCGCGAAAGAAAGGGTTGTGCAGCAGCTGAAAAAAAGCGCGCCGCCGCTGCCCGCATGCCGCGCGCGCGCCGGCATCAGTCAAGCAGCGCTCCGGCTTGCAAGGCGGGCAGGCCGCGCACGAAATCGCTGGCGGGCAGACGCTTGCCGCCAGCGCGTTGCAGCTCGCTCACGCACACCGCGCTTGCGCCCGCGCCTGTTTCAGCGTCAGCCCCGCAAGCGATGTGTATGCCCTGCCCGTCAACGGCCAGCACCTGCCCCGGCCGGCTGCCGGCGGGCACGGGCAACGGGCTGAGGGCGCTGCGCCAGAGCTTGAGCGTTTCCGCGCCCAGGCGGGCGCTGGCGCAAGGAAAGGGGTTGAACGCGCGAATGCGGCAGTCAATCTGCCGCGCCGGCAGCGCCCAGTCGATGGCGCTTTCGGCTTTTTCCACCTTGCGCGCGTAGCTCACGCCTTCTTCGGGTTGCGGCGTGGCGCGCAAGCCGCCGCAAGCGGCGATTTCCAGCGCCTCGACGATGAGCCGCCCGCCCAGCGCGGCCAGTTTGTCGTGCAGCGTGGCCGTGGTGTCTTGCGCGGCGATGGGCAGGCGCTCGGCCAGCAGCATGCCGCCCGTATCCAGGCCCTCGTCCATTTGCATGATGGTCACGCCCGTTTGCGCGTCGCCCGCCTCGATGGCGCGGTGTATGGGCGCTGCGCCCCGCCAGCGCGGCAGCAGGCTGGCGTGAATGTTCAGGCAGCCCAGGCGCGGCATTTGCAGCGCCCAGGCCGGCAGGATGAGGCCGTAGGCGGCCACCACCATCACATCGGCTTGCACCGCCTCCATCGCCGCGCGGGCCGCTTGCGCCTCGTCGGCAAAGCGCCCATCCAGCCGCAGGCTGCGCGGCTGAAGCACCTGGCTGGCGGCCAGGCCGTGCGCCAGCGCCCATTGCTTGACGGGCGAAGCCTGCTCTTTCATGCCCCGGCCGGCGGGCCGGTCAGGCTGGGTGAGCACCAGCGGCACTTCAAAGCGGGCCGCGCACAGGCGCTCCAGCGCCACGCGGGCAAATTCGGGCGTGCCAGCGAAGATGACTTTCATGGTTTTTTCCCCGGCTTTTCCGGTTTTGCTTCCGGCTTGATTTCCGGCTCAGGCAGGGCGGCGGCAGCTTCGCAAGGCGTCAGGCGTTGGCCGGCCAGGCTGCGGGCCAGGCGCTCGCGCCAAGGGCGCAAGGCGCGCGTGACAGCCTCGACAAGGGCCTGCTGGTTGTGCGGGTTGGAAACATAGGCTTCGTCCGTGCGATCCACCAGCACGCCCGCTTCCAGCAAAACGGCGGGCATGGCAGTTTTGCGCAAAACGGCCAGCCCGTCATATTGGTAAATGCCCAGGCGCTGGTGGAGCAGCGGGCGGTTTTCACCTTCCACCGCCTCGGCGTGGTGCAGCGTGGGCGGACGGCCCAGGGCCAGTATTTCTTCGCCCAGGCTTTCGGCCAGGCAATAGGAATTGCGAAATTGCGGGTTCTGGCCCGAAACAAACAGCGAATAACCGCGAATGGGGCGCGTGGCCTCATAAACCTCGCCATTTTCCGTCTGCTTCTTTTCCAGAAACTGCAATTGCGCCGAATCGTGGTGTATGGATAAAAACACGTCGGCCTTGAGCCGGTTGGCCAAGGCGGGGCGCTGCCCCAGCGCCATTTCCTGGCCGCTTTGGCGCGTCAGGCGCACGCGCCAGCCGTCTTTTTGCAGCGCGGCAGCCAGCTGGGCCACAAGGCGGTCGTTGTAGGCCAGTTCATGAACGCCGCGCACGCCCAGCGCGCCGGGAGCGGCGGGGCTGTGCCCGGCGTCCAGCACCAGCAGGGGCTGCCGCTGGCTGGCGGGCAGCGCGGCGGCAGGCCACGCCAGCCAGCAGGCAGCGGCGGCCAGGGCCAGGCGCCGCTTCCACTTCCACATGACAGGGCGCGGCATTACCAGCTTTGCTGCGCAATCATGTCGGGGCGGCAGGTGCCGGCCTTGCATTCGCGCAGGCGGTCGCGCAAATATTCGGTTCGCTCGCGATTGACGCGGTAATTGCAATCCACATTGATGGTGCCGGATTCAGGCTGGCAAACGCTGTCGCGGTATTTCATCCATTTGCGCTGGATGATTTTCAAGTCCTCGCGGACGTCGGCATTGATTTGTTTGCCCAGCGCCTTGTAAACCTCGTTGAGTTCCTTGTCTGATTCAATAAAGAGCTTCGCAAGGCAATAAGTCCGGTCATACGAGGTGGTGTATTTGTCGCATTCACCGGCGGCATGCGCGGATGAGCAAAAAGCCCACGCCGCCAAAGCGGCAGCCATGATTCGAGAGATTTTCATCATGATTCTCCTGGATTGAAAAACCGTTTTGCAGGCCGCGCGCCGCTTGGCATGGCGCAAGATGCAGCGGCAGGAAAGCCTTCATCACAGCGACTGAAGAAACCCGCGAATTGTGCATGGAGCCGTTTCATGACCCGCCCATAACGGCCAGGCGCAAACAGGGAACCGAGAGAATGATTCAGCTCCTGTATCCATAGCAATAGGTCCTAGATGGACCTGTGCAGAACGGCATTTTGGTGCCTTTGTTTTTGCTCCTGTTTTTGGTGCAAGTGCTGCGCTCCTGGCGGCTCATGCAAACTGTGAGCAGGCTGCATTGAAGCCCTTTTTTCAAGTCTGGCCCTGGGGGGCGGCGGTTCAGAATGGGCCGCAAGGCGCAGTTTTGCGCCTCATCAAGGATTTGCGGCGCCCAGGAGCATCCCCATCTGCACTTTCACGCTCACGGACGCGCCGTGGCTTTGAATACCAGGGCGGCACGGGCGGCAGGCCATTTTGAATATGAATGCGCCGCCAATCCGGAAAAGAACGGAAAAGAAAATGGGCAAAAAAAAGCCGCCTGAATAATCAGGCGGCTTTTTGAATCCTTTGGCGGAGTGGACGGGACTCGAACCCGCGACCCCCGGCGTGACAGGCCGGTATTCTAACCGACTGAACTACCACTCCGCGCCGGTGCGACTTTTTGCTTTCTTGCGAAAGCCAAGCGCCGCAAAACTTGGCGACCCTACGGGGATTCGAACCCCGGTACTCACCGTGAAAGGGTGATGTCCTAGGCCTCTAGACGATAGGGTCAAAACCGATTTTTTGGTGGAGGTAAGCGGGATCGAACCGCTGACCTCTTGCATGCCATGCAAGCGCTCTCCCAGCTGAGCTATACCCCCGTTTCATCTGCGCTGGCTTTTGCCTTGCAGCGAAAGCGCGAATTTTATATCAATTTTCAGGCTTTGCGCAAGCAGTCCAGAACTTTTTGCTGGTGGTGCAGCGCCAGCACGGCGTCGAGGCTGGGTGTCTGGTGCGTGCCCATGACGAGAACGCGCACGGGCATGGCCAGCTGGGGCATTTTCAGGCCGTGCTCGGCCAGCGTTTGCTTGACGGCGGCGGAGATGGCGGCGGCGTTCCATTCGCTGACGGCTTTCAGCCTGTCATGCAGACTGGCGATGGCGGGGCGAATGGCGTCGGTGACGAACTGGTCCAGCTCTTGTTGCGGCGGCTGCACGTCGGCGTAGTAGGCGCGCGCCCAGCCGGCCAGGGCCACGGTGGTTTCGCAGCGGTCTTTGAAGAGGGCGCAGATGGCGGGCAGGCGTTCGTCGGTTTGCGCGATGCCGCGCTTTTGCAGCTGCCCGGCCACCAGCGGGGCCAGCTCGGCGTCGGGCATGGCCTTGATGTGCTGGGCGTTCACCCAGCGCAGCTTGGCTTCGTCGAACTGGGCAGCGCTTTTGCCCAGGTGATCCAGGTCGAACCAGGCTAGGAATTGCTCGCGGCTGAAGATTTCATCGTCGCCGTGGCTCCAGCCCAGGCGGGCCAGGTAGTTGATCATGGCGTCGGCCAGGTAGCCTTCGTCGCGGTATTGCGTCACGGCCTTGGCGCCGTTGCGCTTGCTCATTTTTTCGCCCTGTTCGTTGAGCACGGTGGGCAAGTGGGCGTAAACGGGCGGCTCGTGGCCCAGCGCGCGGAAGATGTTGATCTGGCGCGGCGTGTTGTTCACGTGGTCGTCGCCGCGTATGACGTGGGTGATGCCCATGTCCATGTCGTCCACCACCACGCAGAAGTTGTAGGTGGGCGTGCCGTCGGGGCGGGCGATGACCAGATCGTCCAGCTCGGCGTTGCTGATTTCAATGCGGCCCTTGACTTTGTCGTCCCAGGCCACCACGCCGTCTTTCGGGTTTTTGAAGCGCAGCACGGGCTGCACGCCTTCGGGCACGGGCGGCAGCGTTTTGCCCGGTTCGGGCCGCCACGTGCCGTCGTAGCGCGGTTTTTCACGCGCGGCTTCCTGGCGGGCGCGCAGCGCGTCGAGTTCCTGCTTGCTCATGTAGCAGGGGTAGACGTGGCCGGCCGCTTGCAGCCGGGCCAGCACTTCCTTGTAGCGATCCATGCGCTGCATTTGGTAGTAGGGGCCTTCATCCGGCTTCATGCCGAGCCAGTCCATGCTTTCCAAAATGACATCGACGGCGGCCTGGGTGGATCGCTCCAGGTCGGTGTCTTCGATGCGCAGCACGAAATCGCCCCCCTTGGCGCGGGCGAAGGCCCACGGGTAGAGCGCGGAGCGGATGTTGCCCAGGTGAATGAAGCCCGTGGGCGAAGGGGCAAAGCGGGTGCGCACGCGGGCGGGGGTTGGGGAAGATGGCTTGGTCATGGGATTTGGAAAGAGAAAACGGCGGCGGTTCAGCCTTGCAGCCCGCGCAGCAAGTCGGCGCGGATGTCGTCCAGGTGCTCCAGCCCCACGGCCACGCGAATCAGGCCCTGGGTCACGCCGGCGGCCTGGCGCTGCTCTTCGCTCAGGCGGCCATGCGAGGTGCTGGCGGGGTGGCTGACGATGGTTTTCACATCGCCCAGATTGGTGGCAATGCTGCACACGCGCAGCGAGTCAATGAGATGAAAGGCCCGGCGGCGCGCTTCATCGGGCGTGCTGCCGGGCAGGCTGAAGGCCAGCACGGCGCCGCCCAGGCCGCCTTGCTGCTGCATGGCCAGCGCGTGCTGCGGGTGCGAGGGCAGGCCGGGGTAATACACGCGCTCCACGGCGGGCTGGCTCTCCAGCCACCGGGCCAGTTGCAAGGCGGCTTCGCTTTGGGCGCGCACGCGCAGCGAGAGCGTTTCCAGCCCCTTGTGCACCACCCAGGCGTTAAAGGGCGAAAGCGTCAGCCCCGCCGCGCGCGCCACGGGCGAGAGCTGGCCGATGAGTTCGCTGCTGCCGCACACGGCGCCGGCCATGACGCGGCCTTGCCCGTCCAGAAACTTGGTGCCCGAATGCACCACCAAGTCAGCCCCCAGCGCCAGCGGGCGTTGCAGCACGGGCGTGGCAAAGCAGTTGTCCACCACCAGCAAGGCGCCGGCCTGATGGGCGATGGCCGCCAGCGCGGCGATGTCGCACACCTCGGTGAGCGGATTGGTCGGCGTTTCGGCAAACAGCAGGCGCGTGTCCGGGCGCACGGCGGCTTGCCAGGCGGCGGGGTCGGTTTGCGAGACAAAGCTCGTTTGCACGCCAAAGCGCGCGAAGTCCGTGCCGAACAGCCGCATGGTGGAGCCGAACATGGAGCGCGAGCAAATCACGTGATCGCCCTGTTTGAGCAGCGCCAGGCCCAGCAGCAAGATGGCCGACATGCCGCTGGCCGTGGCCAGCGCCCGTTGCGCGCCTTCCAGCGCGGCCAGGCGCTGCTCGAAGGCGGTGACGCTGGGGTTGCCCGTGCGGCTGTAGGTGTAGCCCTCGTCCGGGCTGGCGAAGTTGCGCGCCGATGTTTCGCTGTCCGGCTGCACAAAGCAGCTGGTGAGATACAGCGCCTCGGAGTGCTCGCCGTAGCCGCTGCGCGGGATGGTGGTGCGCACGGCCAGGGTGTCCGGGTGCAGGCCGGGGGGCAGAGGCAGGGTGTCGGTGGGTTGGGTCATGGCAGGCCTTCAGGGCGGATTAAAGAAAAGAGGAGCAAATTCAAGGCCCAAAAAATGGGCCTTGCACTCATTCCACTAGGACATCATGCTATGAATCAAGGAGCGAAATAAGCCGCTTGCTCAGGCATCCGCGTCTTCCTGTTTGGCGGCCTGGGCGACCTCGGCGGCGCGGCGCTCCTGCTGCATGCGCGCCAGCGTCTCTTCGGTGATGTCGCCCGTGACGTAGATGCCGTCAAAGCACGAAGCGTCAAAGCCCGGCAGCGCCGCATTGAGCTGGCCGATGGCCTGCTTCATCGCCTCCACGTCCTGGTAGATGAGCGCGTCGCAGCCGATGAGCTGGCAAATTTCTTCCGTGCTGCGGCCATGCGCCACCAGCTCCTCGCGCGTGGGCATGTCAATGCCATACACGTTGGGAAAGCGCACGGGCGGCGCGGCGCTGGCCAGGAAAACCTTGCTGGCCCCGGCGTCGCGCACCATCTGCACGATTTCGCGGCTGGTGGTGCCGCGAACGATGGAGTCATCGACCAGCAGCACGTTCTTGCCCGCGAACTCGCTGGCGATGGGGCTGAGCTTTTGCCGCACCGACTTTTTGCGCACGGCCTGCCCCGGCATGATGAACGTGCGGCCCACGTAGCGGTTTTTCACAAAGCCTTCCCGGCACGGCAGCCCCAGCAGCTGCGCCAGACGCGCGGCGCTGGGGCGGCTGGTTTCGGGCACGGGAATGACCACGTCAATTTGCGTGGGCGGCACGGTGGAAACCACGCGCCTGGCCAGCGCCTCGCCCAGCGCAATGCGGGCCTGATAGACGGAGATGCCATTCATCACCGAATCGGGCCGGGCCAGATACACGTATTCAAAGATGCAGGGCATGCAGCGCGGCTGCTGAGCGCACTGCATGGCGCTGCGCTCGCCGCTGGCGCCAATGAACACGGCCTCGCCCGGCTCCAGATCGCGCTCCAGCGTGCAGCCCAGCCCTTCCAGCACCACGGATTCGCTGGCCACCATCGTCAGCCCGTCGGCGCTGCGGCCCATGCACAAAGGGCGGATGCCGTGCGGATCGCGAAAGGCCAGCAGGCCATGCCCCGCAATCATGGCAATCACGGCATACGAGCCGCGCACGCGCTGGTGCACGCCGCGCACGGCGGCAAATACATCCTCTTGCGTGAGCGTGTGCCCGCGCGAAACGCGCTCCAGCTCATGCGCCAGCACGCCCAGCAGCACCTCGGAATCGCTGCTGGTGTTGGTGTGGCGGTGATCGGTGGAAAACAGCTCGGCCTTGAGCGCCGGCGCGTTGGTGAGATTGCCGTTGTGCACCAGCACGATGCCAAAAGGCGCGCTCGTATAGAAAGGCTGCGCCTCTTCTTCGCTGTAGGCGTTGCCCGCCGTGGGGTAGCGCACCTGGCCCAGCCCCATGTTGCCAGGCAGCGCGCGCATGTTGCGGGTGCGGAACACATCGCGCACCATGCCGCGCGCCTTGTGCATGAAAAAGCGGCGCTCGTGCTGGGTGGCGATGCCCGCCGCGTCCTGCCCCCGGTGTTGCAGCAGCAAAAGCGCGTCATAAAGAATCTGATTGACAGGGGCGCTATGGACTGCGCCAGCAATGCCGCACATGGTGGTTGGCTCCGGGTTGAGGTGGGAAAAAGCAGTTTTTCAGTAATGCACGCCCTGCCGCAGGGTAATGCTGCGGCGCTCGGCGGGCTGGGGTTCGGCGGCAGCGGGCTGCGCCTGAGCCGGCGGCGGCGCCACGGCGGGCGTGGGCGCAGGCACAGGGGCGGGCGCAACAGCAGGAGCCGGGACGGAAACAGGGGCAGGGGTTGCATGGCGGCGGCCGTGCGCGCCATGCTCCGTGCCATGCGCGCGATGCGGTCTCGCGCCATGCCCGGCAGGCTCAGCTGGCGCGATAGGCGCGGCAGGGGCCACCGGCGCAGCTTGGGCGGGCGGCGGCGCCACGTCAGGCGGCGGCGCGGAGGCCGCCTGGGGCGCCGCAGGCGCGGCAGCGGCCGGATGGGCGGGAACAGAAGCTGGCGCGCCGCCGCCCAGCAGGGACGGGTCATGCAGCAGGGCGGCCCACGCATCGGCAGGCGGCAGCGAAGGCGGCTCCTTGGGCAGCAGAGGCACAAAACCGGAAGCCACCCGCAAGCTCCAGGAATGCGGCCACCACGGCTTGCGGGCCAGCGGGGTAGCGCCGCACAGCCACACCATGAGCACCACGATGAACAGCGCGCGGCAGACGCCGAACACCGCGCCCAGGCCCCGGTCCACGGCGCGCAGGCCCACGGCCTCGGCGCCGCGCGACATCATCCAGGCCACGAAGCCTCCCGCGAAAACCGCCAGCACGTAAATCAGCGCGAAGCCTGCGGCCAGCCGCACGCCAGGCAGGGAGTTCTCCATGGGCAGCCAGGCCGCCACATCGGCTGCGAAGGCGCGGGCCAGAAAAAAGCCGCCCACCCAGCCGCACAGCGCAATGGCCTCGATCAGAAAACCGCGCATGAACCCCGCCAGCAGCGACACCAGCAGCACTGCCAGGGCCACCCAGTCCAGGGGAGTTGGAAAGATTTCGGCAGACATGTCGTTCACGCTCCTTGAAGGTGAGTGAAAAAACCAAAACAGGCGTCAGCGCCCTGGAGCCTGCGCCACAGCATGCGCGCCCTCACTGCGCCTGCACGGCGGAGGGCAGGCCCGCGCGTTTGAGCGCGGCGGCGGCCTTGTCAGCCTCTTCGCGGGAGCTGAAAGGGCCGGCCCGCACGCGGGTGCGCTGGCCGGCGGCCGTACTGACCGCCTGCGTGTAGGTGTGCACGCCCGCGCGCTCGGCTT
Organism: Ottowia cancrivicina; assembly: GCF_029813755.1. Classification (NCBI taxonomy): domain Bacteria; kingdom Pseudomonadati; phylum Pseudomonadota; class Betaproteobacteria; order Burkholderiales; family Comamonadaceae; genus Ottowia; species Ottowia cancrivicina. The sequence goes on from NZ_JARVII010000011.1 coordinate 17,271, forward strand.
TCTGGCGGGCGCTGGCCGCGCCTGCCGCATCGGCAAACGCGCCAATCTGGATGAAAAAGCGGCTGCCGCCAGCGGCGGGCTTGCCGGCAGGTTTGTCTGCGGCCTTGTCGGCAGCCTTGTCTGCCGGCTTGGCGCTGCGGCCTTCCAGCAGCGCGCGCGCGCGGTCGCCGTCGCTGGCTTCGGCCGCGCGCGAAGGCTTGCCGCCCTGGCCGTGCAGCAGGGCCAGGGCGCGCTGCGCGTCGCCGCTGCTTTCGCGCGCAGCGGCGCGAGGCTTGTCGGCAGCCTTGTCCGCCGGTTTTTCTGCAGGTTTCTCCACCGGCTTGTCCGCAGGCTTGACGGGTTTGCGGTCAGCTGGTTTTTCCGCCGGCCTGGCCGGTTTTTCGGCGGGCTTGGCTGGTTTCTCGACGGTTTTTTCAGGTTTGGCGGGCTTGGCTGCGGGTTTTTCAGCCGGTTTTTCCGCTGGCTTGTCCGCCGCAGGCCGGGGCTGGGGCGGCTGCGGTTGATAGGGCGTGAGCGGCTGCGGGCGCGCAGACGCGGCGGGCGGTTCAGGCGCGGCTCCAGTGGCGGCAATGAGTTCTTCGCGCTCATTCAGGCTGTCTGCCGTGTCAATCTGGCTGCTGCGCGCGGAGGTGGCGGATGAAGGCGGCGGCAGTGGAGCGACCTGATCGCGGTCTGGAATGACCACGGGCGCTTGCACGGCCACGGGCCTGGGCTGCGAAGAAAACAGCATGGGCAGCCCGATGATGGCGGCAGCCACCAGCACCAGCGCGCCCAGCAGGCGCACGCGGGCCTGGCGGCGCAGCTCATCGACCGACAGGGCGGGCGCCGCCGGCTCTGACCGCTTGCGGCCCGCACGAGCAGGCGAGGGTTTGTCCTGGCCGGGGGGGCGAAAAGGAGGAAAGGCCATGAGCGGTAAGGCGGACGAAAGTGTGAAGGCGAAGGCGTGAAGGCGTGCTGGAGGCGGGCGGGGCCGGTCAGGCGGACAGGCGCGCCGCCCAAGGCAAGCCGTGCGGCGGCTCGTCAGTTTGGCGTGGCCCTGGGCGGCGGCACGGGCTGGCCCGGCTCCAGATGCGGCACGCCATGCCGCAGCACGCCGCCGACGGTGAAAAACGAGCCAAAGACGACGATTCTATCGGTCGCCTCAGTCGCCAGCGCTGCGGCGTTCAGGGCCTGGGCGGGGCTGGCAAAGCACTCGGCGGGCACGTTCTTGCGCCGGGTTTGCGCCTGCCACAAGGCCTGCAATTGGGCGGCAGGCAGGGCGCGGGGCGTGGGCAAATCGGTGAAATACCAGTGGTCGATGATCGGGTCAATGCGCGCAAGGATGCCCGGCAGGTCTTTGTCGCGCATGGCGCCGAACACGGCGCGGGTGGTGGGATAAAAGCCCATCGCGTCCAGATTGGCCGCCAGCGTGGCCACGGCGTGGGGGTTGTGCGCCACATCCAGCACCAGGGCGGGCTTGCCCGGCACGATCTGAAAGCGCCCTGGCAGCGTGACGTGCGCCATGCCGCCCCGCACGGCCTGCGCCGTCACGGGCAGGCGGCTGCGCAGGGCCTCCAGCGCGGCCAGCGCGCCAGCGGCGTTCACCAGCTGGTTGGCGCCGCGCAGGGCCGGGTAGGCCAGGCCGCTGTAGCGCCGCCCGCGCCCGGCCCAGGCCCATTGCTGCTTGTCGCCGCTGACGTTGAAGTCGCGCCCTGACAGCCACAAATCCGCCCCGATGGCCGTGGCGCGCTCGATCACGCTTTGCGGCGGCACAGGGTCGCTGACGATGGCGGGGCGGCCCGCGCGCAAGATGCCCGCCTTCTCGCGGCCGATTTCCTCGCGCGTGGCGCCCAGAAATTCGGCGTGGTCGATGTCCACGCTGGTGATGATGGCGCAGTCGGCGTCGATGATGTTCACGGCATCCAGCCGCCCGCCCAGGCCCGCTTCCAGCACCACGGCATCCAGCCCGGCCCCTGCGAGCACATGCAAGATGGCCAGCGTGGTGAACTCAAAGTAGGTCAGCGCCACGCCGCCGCGCGCCTGCTCCACGGCGGCGCAGGCCGCCGCCAGCGTTTGGGCGTCGCAAGGCTGGCCGCGCACGCGGCAGCGCTCTTCAAAATCCACCAGATGCGGCGAGGTGTAGACGCCCACGCGGTAGCCCGCATGCATGAGCACGGCCTCCAGCATGGCGCAAGTGGAGCCTTTGCCGTTGGTGCCCGCCACGGTGAAAACAGGGCAGGCAAACGCCAGCCCCATGCGCGAGGCCACCTCGCGCACGCGCTCCAGCCCCAGCGCGATGTTTTCAGGATGCAGGCGCTCGGCATGCGCGAGCCATTCGGCCAGAGTCTTCGGGGTGCTCATGATGCAAGGAGATCGCTGTATTGACTATGCTTTTGATAGCGGCCTGCGCTGATTTCACTAGGACAAACGGCCGATTTGATGCCTGAACCTGATGCCTGGCCCTTGATCGAAGCCCGCGCCTTGGCGCCCCGCTCACGCAGCCGACTTGGCGGCCTCGCGCGGCACGCGCAGCGGCGGCTGGTTTCCGGTGATGACGGCTTCTTCGATGACGACTTTGGCCACGTCTGGCGTATTGGGCAGGTCAAACATGGTGTCGATCAGCGCCTGCTCCATGATGGAGCGCAGGCCGCGCGCGCCCGTTTTGCGCGCCAGCGCCTTGCGGGCAATGGCGCGCAGCGCGGCGGGGGTGATTTCCAGCTCCACGCCTTCCATCGCGAACAGGCGCTCGTATTGCTTGACGAGGGCGTTTTTCGGCTCGGTGAGGATTTGAACGAGCGCGTCTTCCGTCAGCTCCGCCAGCGTGGTCACCACGGGCATGCGGCCCACCAGCTCGGGAATCATTCCGTATTTGATGAGGTCTTCCGGCTCCACGTCGGCGAACACCTGCGTGAGCGAGCGCTCCTGCTTGCTGCGCACGGTGGCGCCAAAGCCGATGCCGCCCGATTCCATGCGCGCCTCAATCACCTTTTCCAGCCCGGCGAACGCGCCGCCGCAGATGAACAGAATGTTGGTCGTGTCCACTTGCAGGTATTCCGAGTTGGGCACTTTGCGCCCGCCTTGCGGCGGCACGCTGGCCACGGTGCCTTCAATGAGCTTGAGCAGCGCCTGCTGCACGCCTTCACCCGAAACGTCGCGCGTGATGCTGGGGTTGTCGGCCTTGCGGGTGATCTTGTCGATTTCGTCGATATAGACGATGCCGCGCTGCGCGCGCTCCACGTTGTATTCGCAGTTTTGCAGCAGCTTGGCGATGATGTTTTCCACGTCTTCGCCCACGTAGCCGGCTTCGGTGAGCGTGGTGGCGTCGGCCATCGCAAAGGGCACATTGAGCTGGCGCGCCAGGGTTTGCGCCAGCAGCGTTTTGCCGGAGCCGGTCGGGCCGATGAGCAGGATGTTGCTTTTGGCCAGCTCCACATCGCCGCCCAGGCTGTCGTCCTTGTGGCGCAGGCGCTTGTAGTGGTTGTACACGGCCACGGCCAGCGTGCGCTTGGCCTTTTCCTGCCCGATCACGTAGTTGTCCAGGTGCGCCTTCAGCTCCGCCGGCGTGGGCAGGCTGTCGCTGGCGCAAGCTGCCGCGTCATTTTTCAGCTCTTCTTGCAGGATGCTGGAGCTTTGCTTGACGCACTCGTCACAGATGAAGGCGAAATGGCTGCCCACCTTGCCTTCAATGAGTCGGTGCACCTCATGCTGGCTTTTGCCGCAAAAGGAGCAGTGAAGGGGCTTGTCGCCCGAAAAGTTTTGCTTGTCGGCCATGAGAGCGAAGGGTGGGGTTGCCCGCGAAAAATGCAACTGCGCATGATAGCAACGGGGTGCTTGCAGCAGGTGCAGGCAGAGCAAGTCTCCGGACAGGGCCGATCGACAGGAAATATCAAAAATAGGAGCGAATTCAATGGGTTCAAAATGCCGCTTTGCGCAGCCTATACTAGGACATCATGCTATTGTTAGAGGAGCAATCTAGAAGAAAGTGGCGCGCACCTGAAAGAGCTTGTCTGCTTTCCGGATGGCGCGTTTGTGGGGCAGAAAGAGAATGACGTGGTCATCGGCTTCGATGACGGTGTCATGGTGGGGCATGAGCACTTGCGTGCCCAGGGTGGAAGGGCGCACGATGGCGCCAACGCGCGCGCCTTGCGGCAGTTCGATTTCGTCGATGCGGCGGCCCACAAGGCGTGAAGTCTTGGCGCTGCCCCGGGCCACGCCTTCCAGCGCTTCGGCGGCGCCCCGGCGCAGGCTGTGAACGGCAACCACTGCGCCGCGCCGCACGTGGGTGAGCAGCTCGCCGATGACGGCGTGCGCGGGCGAGATGGCAATGTCGATGGCGCTGCCTTCGAGCATGTCGGCATAGGCGCGGCGATTGACCAGGGCCATGACGCGCCGCGCGCCCATGCGCTTGGCGAGCATGGCCGAGAGGATGTTGTCTTCGTCGTCGCTGGTGACGGCCACGAACAAATCCATTTCGCCCACGTTTTCGTTGCACAGCAGGTCTTCGTCGGCGGCGTCGCCCAGCAGCACAAGCGAATCGGGCAGCTCGCCAGCCAGGTATTTGCAGCGCAGACGGTCGTGCTCGATGACCTTGACGGCGCATTGCCCCGCCAGGCTGCGCGCCAGGCTCAGGCCCACGCGGCCGCCGCCCACAATCATCACGCGGCGCACGGGCTGGTTGGCGCTGCCGATGGCGCGCAGCACTTGGTTCGCCTGCTCGCGGGCGACCAGCACGAACACTTCGTCTCCCGCACACACACGCGAGGCCGAGTCGCAGGCTATTTCTTCGCCCAGGTGGTAGATGGCGACGATGCGGAAATTCATCTCCCCGTGTTCCTGGCTGAATTCGCCCACGGTACGCCCGGCCAGGTCGCTGTGGCCTGACACGCGCACGGCCACCAGGCAGACGCGGCCTTGCGAGAATTGCAGCGCTTGCAGCGCTTCCGGGTATTCCACCAGCTGGAGGATGTAGCGCGTGACGGAGTCTTCAGGGCAGATGACGCGGTCTACCGCAAAGCCGTCAGGCCCCAGCAGCGCCTCACTGTCCTTGATTTCGGGGGAGCGCACGCGGGCGATGCGGGTGGGTACGTTGAATACGTCGTGCGCGATCTTGCAGGCCACCAGGTTGGTTTCGTCCTGCGGGGTGCAGGCAACGAACATGTCGGCATCTTGCGCGCCCGCATTGCGCAGCACCGAGGGCTGGATGCCATTGCCGATGACGCCGCGCAGCTCCAGGCGGTCTTCCAGGCGGCGCAGGCGCTCGGGGTCGGGGTCGATGACGGTGATGTCGTTTTGCTCGCTGGCCAGGTTTTCGGCCACGCTTTCGCCAACGCGGCCTGCGCCAAGGATGATGATTCGCATGGGTCTGCTTCAGAAATAAGGGCAGCCAATCCTCGCGGCCCCGGAACCTGTTCAAAGAAAAGCGGGCCGGGCGGCCCGCTTGCGCGTTTGTCTGCTCAGGCTCAACCTGCTCTGCGGCCTGTGGCGCTCACAAGGCTTGCAACAAGTTGGCCAGGTCGACGGCGGATTTGACGCGCATCTTGTCAAACACGCGGGCGCGATGCACTTCCACCGTGCGCACGCTGATGCCCAGCTCGTCTGCCGTGGCCTTGTTGGCCAGGCCCCGGGCAATGCAGTACATCACTTCCTGCTCGCGGTCGGTCAGCTCGTTGATGCGGGCGACAACGTCATGGCGGTCATGCAGCACTTCCATGCGCTCGGCGGAGACTTGCAGGGCCTGTTCGATGCGGTCCACCAGCGCGTTGTCGGAGAAGGGTTTTTCGCAGAAGTCGAAAGCGCCGCGCTTGATGGAGGCCACGGCCATGGGCACGTCGGCATGGCCCGTGAGGAAGATGACGGGCCACACCCAGGCGATGCCGCGCGCCAGCAGTTTTTCAAACAGCTCCAGGCCGCTCATGCCGCCTTCCAGGCGCACGTCCAGCACGATGCAGGCCGGGTGCGGCGGCACGGGGGGCGGCTCATCGCCGTCAAGCTCCGGGGCCGGGCCGAGCATGGCCTCAAAGGCTTCGGCGCTGGAAAAGGCCTCAGGCACCAGGCGGCGCGAGCGCAGCAGCCAGGCAAGGGCTTCGCGCACGCTGGCATCGTCGTCGATCAGGAAAACAAGGGCGTCTTTGGAGTTGGACATTTCAATACTTCTAAAAAATCCTGCGGCGAATCAGCCGCGAAAAAACATCAAACAACGATGCGGAGCTATCTAGCATGACACGCTTTTCGGGTTTTTCATAGCATTTTTCGTGCCATATTCATGTAATAGGCGCGCTTGTCTCTTTCTTTGCATTCATTAATGGCGCGCGGCGGCCGCGCCCAGTGCGCGCCGGTATTGCACGGCTTCGGCCACGTGGGCGGCGGCCACGGTTGCGCTGCCGGCCAGGTCGGCAATGGTGCGGGCCACTTTCAAGGCGCGGTGCGTGGCGCGGGCGCTCCAGCCCAGACGCTCGGCGGCGGTTTGGGCAAAGCGGGCGGCTTCGGGCTGCAAATGCAGATATTCATCCAGCGCCTGCCCGGCCAGATATTGATTGGGCATGCCTTGCCGCGCCAGCGCGCGCTGGCAGGCGGCGGCGCAGCGCGCGCGTATGGCGGCGCTGCTTTCGCCAGGCGGGGCGGCCAGCAGCTCGGCGGCGGGCAGGGCGGGCACTTCCACGTGCAGGTCGATGCGGTCCAGCAGCGGGCCGGAGAGCTTGCCCTGGTAGCGGGCGATTTGGTCTGGCGTGCAGCGGCAGGCATGGCGCGCATCGCCCAGGTGGCCGCAAGGGCAGGGGTTCATGGCGGCAATGAGCTGAAAGCGCGCCGGAAATTCGGCCCGCTGCGCGGCGCGCGAGATGGTGATGTGGCCCGATTCCAGCGGTTCGCGCAAGGCTTCCAGCGCGGCGCGGGGGAATTCGGGCAGCTCGTCCAGAAACAGCACGCCGTTGTGCGCCAGCGAAATTTCGCCCGGCCTGGGCGGCGAGCCGCCGCCGACCAGCGCCACGGCGCTGGCCGAGTGGTGCGGCGCGCAAGTAGGGCGCAAGCCCCATTGGGCAAGCGAAAAGCGCCCGGCCAGGCTGGCAATGGCGGCGCTTTGCAGCGCGTCTGGCGCGCTCATGGGCGGCAGCAGGCCCGCAAAGCGCTGCGCGAGCATGGATTTGCCCGTGCCCGGCGGCCCGGACATGAGCAGGCTGTGGCCGCCAGCGGCGGCGATTTCCAGCGCGCGCTTGGCGGCGGCCTGGCCTTTCACATCGGCCAAATCGGGGTATTGGGGCGCAGCAGCGGGCGTGGCGCCGGCCAGCTTGGCCCAGCCGCTGGCCGCGTCTGAAGCGGGCGGCGGCGCGCCGTCAGGCAGAAACTGCGCCACCACGTCCAGCAAATGGCGGGCGCGGTACACGTCAATGCCTGGCGCCAGCGCCGCTTCTTCCGCGCTGCCGGGCGGCAGCACGAGGCGAACGCGGGCGGCGTCTTTCGTCTGCGCCGCGTGCAGGGCCGCCGCCGTGGCCAGCGCGCCGCGCACGGGGCGCAGCTCGCCTGAAAGCGACAGCTCGCCCGCAAATTCCCAGCCCGCGAGCTCGCGCCCGTCAATCTGGCCGCTGGCCGCCAGAATGCCCAGCGCAATGGGCAGATCAAAGCGGCCCGAATCCTTGGGCAAATCAGCCGGGGCCAGATTGACGGTGATGCGCTGGTTGTGCGGAAATTGCAGGCCGCTGTTGAGCAAGGCGCTGCGCACGCGCTCGCGCGCTTCTTTCACCTCTACATCGGCCAGGCCCACCAGCGTGAACGCGGGCAGGCCATTGGCCAGGTGCGCTTCCACCGCCACGGCGGGCGCGGCCAGCCCCATCAGGGCGCGGCCCTGCACCAGACTCAATCCCATGCTCGGCTCCCTTCCATTTTTCGCTGGCCTGTTTGACTATGAAAATAATAGCTGCCCGGGCTTGTTTCACGGGCGCAAGCGGCTCAAAAGGCCCCCGGAAACTCAACATTGAAAGGTGCGGGACACCTGTGCTGAACGCATGGGAGTGGCCATTTCACGAGCGGGCGTTTTCAGCGTCCGCTTGAGAGTTTCATCACGACCACGCCGCTGATGATCAGCGCCGCGCCGAGCCAGCGGCCAAGGGTGGCTGCGTCGTTGAAAAAGAGAACGCCCACGAGAAATGCGCCTGCCGCGCCAATGCCCGTCCACACCGCATAGGCGGTGCCCATCGGAATTTCCTTCTGGGCGAGAAAAAGCAGGAAACCGCTGCCTGCCATGAAGAGAACGGCGGCGGCGATGCCCGCGAGGCGGCAGCCGTCTTGCTGCGCGTATTTGAGGCCCAGCGGCCAGCCGATTTCCAGCAGCCCGGCGGTGATGAGAAAAAGCCAGCTCATGTCGTGGTTTCTGTAATGAAAAGAGGGCGCGCTGCATCTGCCCGATAAGGATTCACAAGGGTTCGCCAGGCGGCGCACGCCGCCATGATGCATTAAAAAAAGGAGCAGATTTAAGCGGTGGAAATACCGTCTTGCGCAGATTCCGCTAGGACTCCTTGCTCTGATTCAAGGAGCAAAAGAATGCGCGCATCCGCCCTTCACATTCGGCCCAGCGCAGCCAGCCGCGAGCGGGCGCTCACAGCATGACCCAGTCCGCCACATAGGCGCTGGGTCGCTGGAAGTTGTCGTTGAGCAGCCTGCCGGGGGCCAAGTCCAGGCTGTAGCCCAGTTCGGGCAGCGGGCTGCGAAACCAGCGCTGGTACATCTCCTGCATGGCGCCGCTGCGGTACAGGCGCTTCATTTCGCCATCCACCAGGCTGCCCAGCTCCCGGTCGGTCTTGCTGAATGCCAGGGTCAGCGGCTCAATGGACAAGGCAGGCCCCACCAATTCCAGATGCCGGGACGACTGGCGCGCGCGCACCAGCAGCTGAACGTCGTCTGTCAGGATGCCGTCGATCCTGCCTTGCTCCAGCGCGGTCACGCCGTCATTGGTGCTGTCAAACAGCTGCGTTTTCCAGACGTCGGTGTGCTGGCGCTGGTGTTTTTGCATCACCAGCTCGCCCGTGGTGCCTTTGACCAGCCCCAGCGTCTTGTTCTTCATATCCTGCAAAGAGAGGATGCCCTCGCCTTCGCGCACCAGCAGGCGCGCGCCCGCATAGAAGTAGGTCAGCCCCAAGGCCACCAGCTCGCGCCGGGCGGGCGTGTTGGTGGTCACGCCGCATTCAAGGTCAATACGCTTGTCAAGAATGGAGCGCACGCGATCCGCCGAAGTCACGGGAACGTAGCGCACTTCCAGGCGAGGCAGCTTCAAATGCTCCTGCACGGCGGCAGCCAGGCGCTGGCAGATTTCAATGGCGTAGCCCACCACTTGTCCGCTTTTGGTTTTCCATGAGAACGGTATGGCGTTTTCGCGGTAACCCAGGGTCATGCGCCCCGTGTTTCTGATGGCATCCAGGGTTTCACCCCCCCATGCGCTGCCTGCGCCCAGCAAAGCCAAGGAAAACACGCAGACAGCGCGGCGGACAGAGTTGTTCAACAGCATTTCATCAATCTCATTCGCAGCCTTGTCGCAGGAATGCGACGAACCCAGCGCAACAAAGCGTGGAATATTACCGGAATATGGCTTTCCGCGCTTTTTTACCGCCACGGCGCTTGCGCAAAGAGGGTGTTTCTGGCTGGCTGCTGGCTGATTGAGACCGCCTCAAGCTGAAATATGTGAATATTGCTTATCGACAGGATATTGACGATAAATCACGATATGCCTGAATCAAAATTGAACGGATTAACTCTCACGCCTTGACCCAAGCGCTCATGTGCTGTGAAAAACCGATGTGCGGATAGTAACCAGCGGCGTCCGGCGCGGCCAGCAAAATGATTTTGCACGCGGGATGCAGCGCCGATTTCACCTTGTCAATCAAGGCGATGCCGATACCTTGTTTCTGGTGCGATTCACGCACGGCCAGATCAGACAGATAGCAGCAGTAGGCGAAATCCGTCACGCAACGGGCCACGCCGATCAGCGAGGCCGCATCCCAGGCCGTCACCACCAGGTTGGCATGCGCAAGCATGGCGGCGATGCGAGCGGAATCATCCAGGGGCCGCCGCGCGCCCAGGCTGGTATTTTTCAGCAATTCCACGAATTGGCTGCCGCTGATGGGTTCATTGATTTTGAAAGTAATCATGCCGTGCTCAGTGAATATATCCAGGCCACGCATGGCAGCCTTTGCCGCAATTTGAGAAATGGATTTTGAAACGCACCAAAAACAATCCGGCGGATTTTCCGCCAGACTGGCGCTTGGCCTTGAGATGAAGCGAAAGACGCCGACGCGCAGCAGGCCGGCTTGCGGCGGCCTTGAAAAATCGCTGGAACACGCAGGGAGCAGGCAGAGTTATTTAGCTCCTTTATTCATAGCGTGATGTCCTAGTAGGAGCTGCGCGAAGGGCATTTTGAACCCCTTGAATTCGCTCCTGTTTCTGATGCCTGCAGGCGGGCTGAGCAGGCTCCTACATCACCGTCCAGTCGGTCACATAAGCCGTGGGGCGGCGCAGGTTGTCTTGCAGCAGGGCGCCCATTTTCAGGTTCAGGTTGTAGCCCAGGCCGGGCAGGGGAGAGAGAAACCAGCGCTTGTAGATGGCGTCCATTTCTCCGTCGCGGTAGAGCTGCTGCATGATTTGCAGCACCACCCGTTCCAGCTCCGGATCGCTCTTGCTGAACATGGGGGCCAGCGGCTCAATGGAGTAACGCTGCGCCGGAACGGAAAATTTGCCGCCGGATTGCGCGGCGATGGTGAGCAAAGTGACATCGTCGTCGAGCAGGGCGTCGATCTCGCCTCGCTCCAGCGCGGTTGTGGCTTCGCGCATGGATTTGAAGGTTTTGAGCGTCCAGCCGCCGCTGCGGTTTTTGTGGATGTCAATGATTTGGTTGCCGGTGGCTCCTTCGAGCACGCCCAGATTCTTGCCCCCGAGGCCGCTCAGGCCCGTGATGCCGCTGCCTTCACGAACCATCAGCGCCGAGCCGGCATAGAAATAGGCCAGGCCAAAAGCCACTTGTTCGCGCCGCGCCTTGTTGTTGGTGGTGCCGGCGCATTCCATGTCGATTTCGCCATTGACGACGGCGGGAATGCGCGTGGATTCAAGCACGGGCACAGCCTGCACTTGCAGCTTGGGCAGTTTCAGATGGGCGGCAATGCCTGCGGCAATGCGCTGGCAAATGTCAGGCGCGTAGCCTGTTGCAGCGCCGGGGCTGGTTTCCCATGAAAAGGGCACGCCGTTCGGGCGGTAGCCCATCTTGAACACGCCGGTGGCCTGGATGCGGTTCAGCACCGGCCCCGCATGCGCAGGCGACGCCAGGGCCGCGCAAGCAGCCAAGCCCGCCAGCAGGCGCAGGGCCAGGCGGGAGAAAGAAGCAGAAGCGATTGTCATGATTTGCAAGGGTTTTCACCGAGGGAATGTAATTATGGATTGCATTCTGCTTGCGCGGGTGAAAGCGCTTGCAGCAAAGTTCGTTTCAGTATTTCCTGTGCAGATACACAGAGAGGCTGTCTGCTGATTCTCTTTGGGGGAGAAGGAGGCGTGCTTACATCACCGTCCAGTCCGCCACATAGCTTGTGGGGCGGCGCAGGTTGTCTTGCAGCAAGGCGCTCATTTTCAGGTTCAGGTTGTAGCCCAGACCAGGCAGGGGGGAGAGAAACCAGCGCTTGTAGATGACGTCCATTTCTCCATCGCGATAGAGCTGCTGCATGGCTTGCAGCACCACTTTTTCCAGCTCGGGATCAGACTTGCTGAACATGGGCGCCAGCGGTTCGATGGAGTAGCGCTGCGCCAGCACGGAAAGCTTGCCGCCGGATTGCGCCGCTGCGGTGAGCAGGGTGACGTCGTCGTACATCAGCGCGTCAATCTCGCCGCGCCCCAGCGCCGCCGTAGCCTCGTTCATGGATTTGAAGGTTTTGAGCGTCCAGCCGCCATTGTCGTTTTTGAGTTCGGCAATCTGGCTGCTGGTGGAGCCTTCGATCGTGCCCAGCTTTTTGCCTCTGCAATTGCCAAGACCCGTGATGCCGCCGCCTTCACGAACCATCAGCGCCGAGCCGGCATAGAAATAAGGCAAGCCGAAAGCCACTTGTTCGCGCCGCGCCTTGCTATTGGTGGTGCCAGCGCATTCAATGTCGATTTCTCCATTGATGACGGCTGAAATGCGGGTGGATTCAAGCACGGGCACAGCCTGCACTTGTAGCTTGGGCAGTTTCAGATGGTTGGCGATGTTGGCGGCGATGCGCTGGCAAATATCCGGCGCATATCCGGTCGCTGCGCTTGGCCCTGTTTCCCACGAGAAAGGCGCGCCGTCGGCCCGGTATCCCATTTTCAATACGCCCGTGGACTGAATGCGATCCAGCACGGAGCCGGCCTGCGCCGCGAACGGCGCGGCGCAGACAAACAAAGAGGTCGCGCAGACAGCCAGCAGGCGGCGCGCGAAAGAAAGAGTCGTTGCGTGTTTCATGCGGCATGAGCGGGTTGAAGTAAAAACATTTTAAATGACGAATTGTTTCAGATATATTCATGAAAGCGTGGCGCAAATGCCCCAATCGGCTCTGCTTCATATAATTTCAGCCCAGGCCCGCATTCATTGCCGGGCTTTTTTTGTTTATGAAATCAAGCACTGTTTTTCCCCGCCGATTTGACGTGATTGTGGTGGGCGGCGGCCACGCTGGCGCTGAAGCGGCCCTGGCGGCGGCCCGCATGGGCTGCGCCACGCTGCTGCTGACGCACAGCATTGAAACCCTGGGGCAAATGAGCTGCAACCCCAGCATTGGCGGCATTGGCAAGGGCCATCTGGTGCGAGAGGTGGATGCGCTGGGCGGCGCGATGGCGCTGGCGGCGGATGAAGCGGGCATTCAGTTCCGCACGCTCAACGGCAGCAAAGGGCCTGCCGTGCGCGCCACGCGCGCGCAAGCCGATCGCGTGCTGTACCGCGCGGCCATGCGCGGGCGGCTGGAAAACCAGCCCAATCTCTGGCTGTTCCAGCAGGCCGTGGATGATGTGCAAGTGCAAGGCGGGCGCGCCGTGGGCGTGGTCACGCAAATGGGCCTGGCCTTCGAGGCGCGGGCGGTGGTACTGACGGCAGGCACATTTTTGAATGGGCGCATCCACATCGGGCTGGACAACTACGCGGGCGGCCGCGCGGGCGATGCGCCTTCCATTTCGCTGGCGGCGCGGCTGAGGGAGCTCCAGCTGCCGCAAGGGCGGCTGAAAACAGGCACGCCGCCGCGCCTGGACGGACGCACGATTGATTTTTCCGCCTGCACGGAGCAGCCCGGCGACGCAGACCCCGTGCCTGTTTTCAGCTTCATGGGCCACGCCAGCATGCACCCTCGGCAAGTGCCATGCTGGATAACCAACACCAACGAGCGCACGCACGACATCATTCGCAGCGGCTTTGACCGCAGCCCCATGTTCACGGGGCAGATCGAGGGCGTGGGGCCGCGCTACTGCCCCAGCGTGGAAGACAAGATCAACCGCTTCGCGGGCAAAGACAGCCACCAGATTTTTCTGGAGCCGGAGGGCTTGAGCACGAACGAGTTTTACCCCAATGGCATTTCCACCAGCCTGCCTTTCGATATCCAATACGCGCTGGTGCGCAGCATTCGCGGGCTGGAAAACGCGCACATTCTGCGGCCCGGCTACGCCATCGAATATGACTATTTCGATCCGCGCGCGCTGAAAAGCAGCTTTGAAACAAAGCAGATCGAAGGCCTGTTTTTTGCTGGCCAGATCAACGGCACCACAGGCTACGAGGAGGCGGCGGCGCAAGGGCTGTTTGCGGGCCTGAACGCCGCCTTGCAAGTCAAGGGCGAGCCGCCGTGGCTGCCGCGCCGCGACGAAGCCTATCTGGGCGTGCTGGTGGACGACCTGATCACCAAGGGCGTAACCGAGCCATACCGCATGTTCACCAGCCGTGCCGAATACCGCCTGCAATTGCGCGAAGACAACGCCGACATGCGGCTGACGGAAACGGGCCGCCGTCTGGGCCTGGTGGATGACGCGCGCTGGGATGCGTTCTGCCGCAAGCGCGATGCTGTTTCACGTGAAACACAGCGGCTGAAATCCACTTGGGTGAATCCGCGCACGCTGCCTGCCAGCGAGGCGGCGCGCGTGCTGGGCAAGGCCATTGAGCACGAGCATCATCTTTTTGATTTGCTGCGCCGCCCGGGCGTGAGCCATGCCGCTCTGATGACGCTGCCGAACGCGGCCGCAGGGCGTGACGATGCCAACCTGACGCCAGCTGCCATCGAGCAAGTGGAAATCGCCGCCAAATACGCAGGCTACATCGACCGCCAGAAAGATGAAGTAGCCCGCGCGGCGCATTTTGAAAATCTGCGTCTGCCGCCGCAACTGGATTACATGCAGGTGACAGCGCTGTCGATCGAAGCGCGCCAAAAGCTCAACGCGCACAAGCCTGAAACGCTGGGACAGGCCAGCCGCATTTCCGGCATCACGCCCGCCAGCATTTCGCTGCTGCTGATTCATCTGAAAAAAAGCGGTTTCAAAGGACTGGTTTCATGAAAGCGGCCCTGCTGCAAGGCGCGCAAGCGCTGGGGCTGGCGCTGGATGATGGGCAGCTTGAATCCCTGCTGGCCTATCTGGCTTTGCTGGCCAGATGGAACCGCGTTTACAACCTCACGGCGGTTCGCAGCGCGCCAGACATGCTCACGCATCACCTGCTGGACAGTCTGGCCGTGCTGCGCCCCTTGCAGGCGCAAACGCAGGGCAGGGCGCTGAAGCTGCTGGACGCAGGCTCTGGCGGCGGCCTGCCGGGCGTGGCGCTGGCCATTTGCCGCCCTGAACTGGACGTAACATGCGTGGATGCCGTGGCCAAAAAGGCTGCTTTCATTCAGCAAGCAGCGGCCACTCTGAAACTGCCCAATCTGCGCGGCCTGCATGCGCGCGTGGAAAGCTTGGGCGGCCCGTTTGACCTCATCACATCGCGCGCTTTTGCTTCCCTGGCTGATTTCACGGCCTGGACCGCGCAGGCGCTGGCTCCTCATGGCGTCTGGATGGCCATGAAAGGCAAGCTGCCCGATGAAGAAATCGCCGCCTTGCCGCCTGATGTGGAAGTGTTTCACGTGGAACATCTGACCGTTCCGGGGCTGAATGCCGAGCGCTGCATCATCTGGTTGCGCAAAAGGGCAGGGCAGTAGGACTGCTGCGTTTCGGATGAGCATGGGTTTGCCTGAAAATAGGCGGCCCCAAAAGCACCGCCAGCGTCTTCATTCTTCTCGCGCCGTTTTCATCATGTCCCGCATCTTCTGTATTGCCAACCAAAAAGGCGGCGTTGGCAAAACCACCACGACCGTCAATCTCGCCGCAGGGCTGGCCCGCATCGGGCAGCGCGTGCTGCTGGTGGATATGGATCCACAAGGCAATGCCACGATGGGATCGGGCGTGGACAAGCACAGCCTGCCGCATAGCGTGTATGACGTGCTCATCGGCAGCGTCACCGTGGCCGAAGCGATGCGCCGCCCGGCCGATCTGGCCGAGGCGGGCTGCGGCTATGCCGTGCTGGGCGCCAATCGCGAGCTGGCGGGCGCTGAGGTGGAGCTGGTTCAGCTTGAACAGCGTGAAAAGCGCCTGAAAAACGCCCTGGCGGCGGTGCGCGGGGATTACGACTTCATCCTCATCGACTGCCCGCCCGCCTTGAGTCTGCTCACGCTCAACGGCCTGTGCGCAGCCCAGGGCGTGATCGTGCCCATGCAGTGCGAATATTTCGCGCTGGAGGGGCTGGCCGATCTCACCAACACCATCAAGCTCGTACACGCCAATCTCAATCGCGATTTGCGCCTGATCGGCTTGCTGCGGGTCATGTTCGATCCGCGCATCACCTTGCAGCAGCAAGTGAGCGACCAGCTCAAGCGCCACTATGGCGACCGGGTGTTTGACACCGTCATTCCCCGCAATGTGCGCCTGGCCGAAGCGCCCAGCTACGGTCTGCCGGGCGTCGTTTTCGATTCCCACGCCAAAGGCAGCCAGGCCTTCATCGCCTTCGCCCATGAGATGGTTCAGCGCGGCCTTCAGGCTTGAGCATTCAAACCGCCGCAAGTCCCCGTGAAATCAGCGCAGGCAGCTATTATTTTTGTAGTTATTTCATGAGCGCCATGCCTGAATCCCGGTGAATAGACTCACGCCATGCCCAAAACCGCCCCCAACGCCAGCGCCACGGCTTGCACACTGAAGCTGCCCGCTGCGCTGCATCAGCAAATTGAAGCGGCCGCACAGGCCGCAGGCCAGGAAACCGCCGAGTGGATGCTGGCCGCCCTGCAAGCGGCTGCCGAGCGGCACCAGCTCGGCCACCAATTCATGCACGACGCGCAAGCCGCGCAACGCCACCTGAGCGAAAGCGGCCAAGGCCACCCTTGGGAAGAAGTGCGCTCGTACTTCGCCCGGCTGGCGCAGCACCGCGCCGGCCATGCCAGCCTGCCGCCCGCGCCCGTGGCCCGCCCCATTGACTGAACCTGCGCCGCAAGCCATGCCTTTTTCTGCCGCCCTCACAGCCGCCGTCAGGCTCATCCTCGCGCCCCACGCCTTGCAAGACCTCATGCGCATCGAGCAAACCCTGTGGTGCGAGCGCGGCCCGCAGGCCGCCCCCGTCTTCACCTTTTTGCTGGATGGCCTTCAATCGCTGTCTGCCCAGCCCGGCGTGGGCCGCCCGGTGGGCGACGGCCTGCGCGAGCTGGCCATTCGGCGGGGCCGCGACCACTATCTGGCCCGCTACCACTACGACGCCCCCCGCCAGCGCGTGCTCGTGCTGTGCTTGCGCGGCAAGGCCGAACTCATTTGCCACTGCGGCGAAGCCCATTGACCCTTGCCGCTGGTTCAACACCCGATTCAAGCTTTTCCAACTCATCATGGCAACCAAAAAAACCAAAGGACTGGGCCGTGGCCTGGACGCCCTGCTCATTCCCGAACCCGCCGCCGCCGATCCCGCTGGCGTGCCCATGCTCTTGCCGCTGGAAGAAATCAGCCCCGGCCAGTACCAGCCGCGCACCCGCATGGACGAAGGCGCGCTGTACGAGCTGGCCGAAAGCATCCGCGCGCAAGGCATCATGCAGCCCATCCTCGTGCGCCAACTGACGCAGCCCAGGGCCGTGACGCTGCCAGCGGCAGACGGCGCAGGCGAAGAAACCGCAACAGCGCACTACGAAATCATCGCGGGCGAGCGGCGCTACCGCGCAGCCCGTCTGGCCGGGCTGACGCAAGTGCCCGTGCTCGTGCGCGAAGTGGCCGACGAAGCCGCCGCCGCCATGGCCCTCATTGAAAACATCCAGCGCGAAAACCTCAACCCGCTGGAAGAAGCGCAAGGCATCAAGCGCCTGGTGAACGAATTTGGCCTCACGCACGAGCAAGCCGCGCAGGCCGTGGGCAAAAGCCGCAGCGCTGCCAGCAACCTGCTGCGCCTGCTCAACCTGGCCGAGCCAGTGCAAACCATGCTCATGGCTGGCGACATCGACATGGGCCACGCGCGCGCCCTGCTGGCCTTGTCTGGCGCGGCGCAAATCACGGCCGCCAACCAGGTGGTGGCCCGCAAGATGAACGTGCGCGAGGCCGAGCGCCTTGTGCGCCAGCTCTCGCAGCCCCAGCCAGCCAGCGCCGCTCAAGAGGCCGCTCAGGCCGCCCCCGAAAAATCCGGCGACGTGCGCCGCGTGGAAGAAGAACTCTCCGACCTGCTGCTGGCGCAGGTGCAGGTGCGCGTGAAAAAAAACCGCCGCCAGGGCGCGCCCATCTCTGGCGAACTGGCCGTGCAGTTCGCATCGCTGGACGAACTCAATGGCCTGATCGAGCGGCTGCGGCAAAGCGCCTGAGCGTCCGTGAGAACAGGTTCTGATGCGGGCGGGAAATGAGCGCCCAGGGCCCAGGAAAATTTGCTCCTTTTCCAATAGCGTGAGGTCCTAGTGAAAAGAGCGCAAAACCGCTTTTCGGCCCCTTTGAATTTGCTCCTGCTTTTGATGCCCTTCAGCGCCTGCACGGCATGAAAAAACGGCTCCGCCGCGAGGCTGGAGCCGTTTGCTTTTGGCGTTTGCGCCTGGATGGGCGGCGCTTCAGGCGGCGGGCAGGTAGCCGTCCACCGAGAGGTAGCGCTCGCCCGTGTCGTAATTGAAGCCCAGCACGCGGCTGCCAGCGGGCAGTTCGGGCAGCTTTTGCGCAATGGCGGCCAGCGTGGCGCCGGTGCTGATGCCCACCAGAATGCCTTCTTCGCGCGCGCAGCGGCGGCCGTATTCCAGCGCGGCCTCGTTGGGCACGGCAATCACGCCGTCCAGCGCCGCCGTGTCCAGGTTGCGGGGGATGAAGCCCGCGCCTATGCCTTGCAGCGGGTGCGGGCCGGGCGCCTTGCCGCTGATGACGGCGGAAGCGGCCGGCTCCACGGCAAACACTTTTAACTGCGGCCACTGGGCCTTGAGCACGTGCGCCGCCGCCGAAATGTGGCCGCCGGTGCCCACGCCGGTGATCACGGCATCCAGCCCCTCGGGAAAGTCTTGCAGGATTTCCTGCGCCGTGGTGCGCTCGTGCGCGGCGGTGTTGGTCAGGTTGTCAAACTGTTGCGGAATCCAGGCGCTGGCGCCGGAGGCGGTGATTTGCGCGGCCAGCTCTTCGGCGCGGGCGATGGCGCCTTTCATGCCTTTTTCCCGGGGCGTGAGATCGAATTTCGCGCCATAGGCCAGCATCAGGCGGCGGCGCTCCACGCTCATGCTCTCGGGCATGACCAGAATGATTTTGTAGCCCTTGACGGCGGCCACCATCGCCAGCCCCACGCCGGTGTTGCCGCTGGTAGGTTCGATGATGGTGCCGCCGGGCTTGAGGGCGCCGCTTTTCTCGGCTTCTTCCACCATGGCCAGCGCAATGCGGTCTTTGATGGAGCCGCCGGGGTTGGCGCGCTCCAGCTTGAGCCACACCTGCGCGGGCGGGGCGAAAAGGCGGTTGATGCGCACGTGCGGCGTGCGGCCTATGGTTTGCAGGATGTTGTCGGCTTTCATGGTGCGGGCGCTCCTTGTGCGGGTGGTGAAAGCGCGCATTCTGAACGGGCGCTGATGCCGCTGCGTGATATGGGTATGCCTGCGCTGGATAAGAGCCGGCCCCGGACGCGGCTGGCCCCAGACGGGAATGGCTGGCAGCACGGACGCGCGGCGCGCCAAGAGCCTGTTCAGAGCCTGACCGTGAGGGATGCCCGGGCGGGCCGCCACAAGGCGCAGACGGGCCTTCGCCACTTGCCGCTTCTTTGGCCGCCTTGCTTCACCTTTTCTCCCCTTTTCCCGCCCGGCAAAGTCCGGCCCCGCGCCCCAGGCGGCTGAACCGGGCAGCCGCATCCGCCTGATGCTATCAAAAAAAGGAGCAAATTTAAGAGGTAAAAATGGGCGCCAGCGCAATTTCCACTAGGACATCACGCTATTGATTCAAGAGCGAAACCGGCTTGCCTGCGTCAGTCTTCACGCCAGCGCAGCAGGCGCAGCCCCAGGGTGACGACGAGCAGGCTGGCACCGACATCGGCAAACACGGCCATCCACATGCTGGCGTGGCCCGTGACGGCCAGGGCCAAAAAGGCCAGCTTGATGCCCAGCGCCACGGCGATGTTGGCCCACAGCACGCGGTGGGTGTGGCGCGAAAGGCGGATGAGCGTGGCCACGCGGTTCAGGCCGCCGCTCATCAGCGCCACGTCGGCCGCTTCCAGCGCCACATCCGTACCGGCGCCGCCGACGGCAATGCCAATGTCGGCGGCGGCCAGCGCGGGGGCGTCGTTGATGCCGTCGCCCACCATCGCCACGCGGCCTTGCGCTTGCAGGGCGCGCAGCTGCGCCAGCTTGCCGTCGGGCAGCAGTTCGGCGTGCGCCTGGCTGATGCCTGCGGCTTGCGCCACGGCGCCGACGGCTTGCGCGTGGTCGCCAGAGAGCATGACGGTTTGCACGCCCAGCTGGTGCAGCGCCTGCACGGCGGCGGCGGCCTCGGGCTTGATGGCGTCGGCCACGGCATACAGCGCCAGCGGGGTGAGGGTTTCGCCGCTTTCGCTTCCGATTCCGCTGCCTTCGCCTTCAGCGCGCGCCAGCAGGCTGACGCTGCGGCCCGCTGCCTGGTGCGCTTGCAACGCGGCTTGCCATTCAGGGGCGGATTCAGAAGCGCGGGCCAGGCCCGCCGCGCGCGGGCTGATCAGGCACAGGCGCTGGCCTTGCACGGTGGCGCGCACGCCCAGGCCGGGCACGTCTTGCGCGTCAGGCAAGTCCACGCTGGCGGCAAAGCCTTGCGCGGCCAGGCCGCTGGCGATGGCGCGGGCCACGGGGTGGTCGCTGTGCGCGGCCAATGCGTGCGCCCGGGCGTGCAAGGCGGCTTCATCCGCTTTGTCTGACAGCGGCTGGCATGCGGCCAGCGCGGGCTGGCCCTGGGTGAGCGTGCCGGTTTTGTCAAAGGCCACGGTGCGCAGCTGGCGCGCCTGCTCCAGATACACGCCGCCCTTGATGAGCACGCCCAGCTGCGCGGCCCGCGCCAGCGCGCTGACCACGGTGGCGGGCGTGGCAATCACCAGCGCGCAAGGGCAGGCAATGACCAGCAGCACCAGCGCCTTGTAAATGGACTCGTGCCAGGGCCAGCCCGCCGCCAGCGGCCCCAGCAGCGCCACGGCCAGCGCCAGCGTGAACACCGCCGGCGTGTAAATGGCGGCAAAGCGGTCGATGAAGGCCTGCATGGGCGCGCGCTCGCTTTGCGCCTGCTCCACGGCGTGGATGATGCGGGCCAGCTGCGTGTCTTGCGCCGCCGCTGTCACGCGCACCAGCAGCGTGCCGCTCAAATTCAGCGTGCCGGCGTACACCGTGTCGCCCTCGCACTTGTCCACCGGCAGGCTTTCGCCCGTGACGGGGGCCTGATTGACGGCGCTTTGGCCCTGAATCACCGTGCCGTCCAGCGCCAGGCGCGCGCCCGGCTTGGCGCGGATCACGCTGCCGGGGGCCACTTGTGCGGCGGGCAGCTTGCGCCAGGTTTCGCCGCTTTCGCCGCCTTGGCCGCTTTTGCCGCCTTCCACGCGCACTTCCGCCTGCGCGGGGGCCATGTCCAGCAGGCGGGCGATGGCGCCGCGCGCGCGGTCCACGGCGCGCGCTTCCAGATGCTCGGCCAGGGCGTAAAGCGCCATCACCATTGCCGCCTCGGGCCACTGGCCAATGGCGAAAGCGCCCGTAACGGCCACGGCCATCAGCGCGCTGATGGAAAGCCGCGCGCGCCTGAGCGCCGCCAGCCCCTTGGCATACGTGCAAAGGCCCGCCAGCAGCACCGCCAGCGCCGCCAGCGCCATGCCCGCTGCGGCCCAGGCTTCAGGCGCGAAGGCGTGCCACAGCTCCGCGCCCAGCGCCAGCGCCAGCGCCGCCAGCGTGCGCCCCAGCGCAGGCGGCAGCAGCAGCGCCTGCCAGGCCGCTTGCAGGCGCGAATGCAGGCCCGAATGCAGGCGCGGGTGCAGGTCTGATCGCGCGTGCGAATGTGAATGCGGGTGCGCGTGGCCGTGCCCGTGTTCATGCCCGCAACAGCCGCCGCAGTGCCCGGCCGCTTGCGGCGCATTTGAAGCATCTGGCGGCTGCGGCGCAAAGCCCGCGTTGCGCAGCGCCGCTTCCACGTGCGCCAGCGCCTCTTGTTCGGCGTGCACCGTCAGCGTGCGCGCGCCCAGCCGGAACGCCAGCCGCCGCACGCCCGCCACACGGGCCAGCGCATGGCGAATTTCGCTTTCTTCAGCGGCGCAATCCATGTTGGGAATGCGCCAGGTCACTTCGGTCAGGGCGGAGCTTGTGGAGTTCATGCCGCCGATTGAAAACCCTGGAGCCGCTCCAGGGTCAAGCGCCCGGGCCGCTGCCTATGATGCGGCCGCCCCTCAGAATCTGTCCAGAGTCTGGCCGTGAGGGGCAAAAGCGCGAAACCGGGATGGGCTGCAAGGCATTTGCAATGCCGCGCAAGCCGCCTTCGGGCCGCGCCCGATTCCACAATTTCCGTCACACCTTCCGCATCACGGACAGACTTTGAACAGGTTCCCAAGAGTTTGGCCATGAAGATCAGCGAGCTTGCCCGCGCCACCGCCACGCCGGTGGACACCATCCGCTACTACGAGCGCCAGGGCCTGCTGCCCGCGCCTGCCCGCAGCGGCAACAACTGGCGCCACTACGGCAGCGCCCACGCCGAGCGGCTGGCCTTCATACGCCAGGGGCGGGGCCTGGGCATGTCGCTGCAAGAAATCAAAACCCTGCTGCGCTGCCTGGACGCGCCTTGCGGCGACTGCGGCGAAGTCAATCGCATGGTGGACGAGCACATCCGCCACATCAGCCAGCGCATCCGCGAGCTGCGCCAGCTGGAGCGCCAGCTCAAGGCGCTGCGCGCGCGCTGCCCCGCCGCGCAAGAGGCGGCCCGCTGCGGCATCTTGCGCGGCATGGCCGAGCAGGCCGCGCAAGACGGCCCGCCGCCCGCGCCTGTGCAAGGCGTGCATGGGCAGTAAGCAGGTTCAGTGAACGCGCCAGCGCGCAATGAAATGAAGAAAAGCGTGAAGTCCGCCGATAAGCCGGATTCTGTGCGGCATGGCGCGCCATGCCGTGACCGCCATCAATCTGGGCCGGGGGTCGCCCGCCCGGCTCGATGCCACCTACCCGCACACTCAGCGGGCCGCCTCACTGTGTGCCTATTTGGTGTTGCTGCGCGCAGAGATTGCCCGTTTCACCCGCACTCAAGCGGCTCGTCTCTGTTGCTCTGATCCTCGCCTCGCGGCGGGGAGCCGTTAGCTCCTGCGCTGCCCTGTGCAGTCCGGACGTTCCTCCAGCGCGGCCTTGCGGCCTGTTGCGCCAGCGGCGGTCTGGCGGGCTTCACGGGCGGCGATTATCGCCGCCCAAGCCCGGGCCTGGGCGGCAAAGGGCAGCGCGCCGGCAATGCAAGAAAACGCTCGAACGAAGGGCATATTTCGCTCCTTGATTCATAGCAATATGTCCTAGTGCATATTGCGCGAAGCGGTGTTTCTTGCCCGTTTATTTGCTCCTGTTTTTTTGTATCAAATCAGGCCTTCGAGCGTCAGCTCCACGCGCAAGCCCTTGAGCGCCTCGCTTTTGCCCAGCTTCAGCTCTCCGCCGTAGGCTTGGGCGATTTGGCTGGCGATGGACAGGCCCAGGCCCGTGCCTTCCACGCTTTCATCAAAGCGCAGGCCGCGCTGGCCGGCCGCTTCGAGCTGGGCGGCACTCATGCCGGGGCCGTCGTCTTCTATGGACAGGCGCAGGGCGCTGCCAGTTCGGCGCACTTGCAGGCGCACTTGGGAGGCAGCCCATTTGCCCGCGTTGTCCAGCAAGTTGCCTGTGGCTTCTTCCAGGTCGGTGCGGTCGCCTCTCCAGCGCCAGGCGGCAGCGGGCGGCGGCGCGTCCATGTGCCAGTCCAGCTCTTGCGCGGCGTGCAGTCTGCGCATGGCTTGCACGATGGGCGTCAGGCACTCAAGCACGGCTGTGCTGGCGTGGGTGGCGCTGGCGTGGGCAGCGTCGCTCATGGTGCGGCTTTGGTAGCGGTCTATCAGCCGCGTCATGGCGGTGATGTGCTGCAAGGCTTCGGCCGAGTCCACCTGGCTTTGGCGGCTGGCGCTGGCCGCCAGCAGGGCCAGGGGTTTTTTCAGGGCGTGGTTCAGGTCGGCCGCGTGGGCGCGGGCGCGGCTGACGACGCGTTCGTTGTGCGCCAGCAGGGCGCCAAGTTCGCGCTGCAGGGGGGCCAGGTCGGAGCCGGCGGGCACGTCCTGGATGCGGGGCATTTGCGGATGGCGCGGGCCGTGGGGCTGGCGTTCGGCCGCTACGGCACGGGTGAGCCGCCGCAGCGGCGCCAGGCCCACGCGCACTTGCGCCAGCAGCATGACGGTGAGAAAAACAATGAGGCTGATGACGCTGACCAGCAGGATGCGGTCTATGCGCTCCAGGTTGTCTTGCAGGGTGCTGGCGGGGGCGAAGACGGTCAGGGTCGCTGGCTCGTTCAGGCCGCTGAGGGTGATGCTGCGGCTTTGTGCCAGCAGCGGCTCGGCGCGCGGGCCGCGTGCCTGCATCAGCCCCAGCGCGGCCGGGCCTGCGGCTTTGTCAAGCAGCTGCGCCTCGGCATCCCATAGCGAACGCGAATGGCCCAGCGTGCTGGCGTCGGATGTGCGCCTGACCTGCCAGTACCAGCCGGAATAGATGGTGCTGAATTCGTCTCCTGCGCCTGATTCGGTGACTTCGTCTTTCACGCCGGGCACGTGCAGCAGGCGCGCGGCTACGCGCTCCTGGCGCTCTTGCAGCGCCTGCGCAAAGCTTTGGTAAAGCGCTCCGTGCATTTGCGTGCGCAGCCAGATGCTGCCGCCCACCAGCGCCAGCGCGGCCGGCGCCAGCGCCAGCACGGCAATGCGGCGCGCCAGTGTCCAGCGCCGCACGGAGGGCGCAGACGGCGGGGCTGTTTCAGAAAGGTCTTCAGGCGCGGACATGGGTGCGGATTATTCAAAACCTGCTCATGGCTCGAAGGCGCAGACGGGTCATTGCCTTGGCGCTGCACTTTCAGCTCCGTTCAGCTTGCACAGACACATCAAAAAAAGAGCTAATTCAGGCATCCAGAAACGGCATTGAACGCACATTTCATCAGGACCTGATGCTATGGATAAAGGAGCTGAATATTTTGTCTCATTCAGCTCTGTTCCTCCGTCTGCTGGCAAGGCTGTGAGCAAAACAGGGATAAATGTCATCTTGTCCACAGGGCGATGTGCGGCAGCGTTTCTTATCCCCGCTATGCCGCAAAGCAGGCGGCTGTTCTCCCTACCTTCGCTAAGCATGCAATCCATTGAAAAACAAAGAAAAAGAGATGTTCTCCACAGAGAGATGGCAGGCTTACTACGACGACTAATTAAAAAAATCAAAAGACACCCAGAGACAAGGAACATCTTTTTCCGGACCGTGCCTGGGCCAGACGCGGGCGTTTTCCGGCTGAAAGAATGAAAATTTCGTGAACTTCCCGCTATCGGCAAAGACAAAGGCTGCCCGGCACAGGCCCGGGCCTTGAACAACCTTCAACGAAACAAACCACCACGATGTCTTCTGCTCACACCAAAACCCTGCCAGACCAGGCCCGTTACACCCGGACGGCCATTGCCCTGCATTGGCTATTGGCGCTGCTTCTCATCGGCCTGGCAGGCTCGGGGGTCTATATGGCAAACCTGCCGTTTTCACCAGCCAAGCTCAAGCTCATCAACTGGCATAAATGGGTGGGCATCTGTGTGCTGGCGCTTTCAGCTTTGCGCCTGCTGTGGCGGCTGACGCACCGCCCGCCCGCGCTGCCGCCTGCCGTGCTGGAGGCTATGCCTGGCTGGCAGCGCGTGGCGCACCACGGGGTTCACGCGCTGATGTATCTGCTCTTTTTCGCCGTGCCGCTCGCGGGCTGGGCTTACAGCTCGGCGGCGGGCTTTCCCATTGTGTTGTTTGGCGTGCTGCCGCTGCCTGATTGGCTGGGCGCTGACAAGGCGCTGGCGGCTGGCATCAAGCCGCTGCACGCGCTTTTGGCCATGGCCCTGATGGCGCTGGTGGCGCTGCATGTGGCAGGCGCGCTCAAGCACCAGCTGATAGACCGCGATGGCCTGTTGAGCCGCATGAAATAACGCTGAATTTGTCCGAAGGAGTCAGATATATGTTCAGAAAAACCGTGGCTGCCAGCGCGTTGGCGCTGGTCTTCGCAACTCCCGCCCTGGCCGCTCAGGCGTTGCTGCCCGCCCAAAGCGAAATGGCCTTTGTGAGCACGCAAATGGGTGTGCCGGTGCAAGGGCATTTCACCCGTTTCAGCGGTGATGTGGCGTTTGACCCGGCCCGCCCCGCCGCCGCCAGCATCACCTTGTTCATCGACATGGGCAGCGCCACACTGGGCGTGAAGGAAACCGATGCCGAGCTGGCCAAGGCTGACTGGTTTGACGTGGCAAAGTTTCCGCAGGCCACTTTCACTTCCAGCGCCGTAAAGGCGCTGGGCGGCGGCCGTTTTGAAGTGGCGGGGCAGCTCTCCATCAAAGGCAAGAGCCTGCCCGTGACAGTGCCGGTCACGCTTGTCCAGCAAGGCGCGGTGACGGTGGCCAGCGGCGAGATCACCATCAAGCGGCTGGCCTTTGGCATTGGTGGCGGCGAATGGGGCGACGCTTCTTTGGTGGCTGACGATGTGAAAGTCAGCTTCAGACTGGCGCTTTCGGGCGTGGACAAAATCTGATGGCCCTTGCTCAAAATACCCGCTCTGGCCGCCTTGGCAGCTTTCAATTGTTTTTTATCAACCCCTAGAAAAGGAGTTTTTCCATGCGCCATGCATTTACCGTCCTCGCCGCTTGCGCCGCTTTCGCAGCCGCCGCGCCAGCCCAGGCCGCCGATTACGTGATTGACGCCACGCACACCACGGTGTTTTTTGAAATCAGCCACTTCGGCGCTTCAATCAACCGCGCCCGCTTTGACAAGAAGGAGGGCACGGTGCAGTTCGATCCCGCCGCCAAGACGGGCAAGGTGAATATCAAGATTGACGCCGCCAGCATCAGCAGCGGCGTGCCGCCGTTTGACAAGCACCTCAAGAGCGCCGATTTGTTTGACGTGGAGAAATACCCGTCAATCACCTTTGCGGCCGACCAATTCACGTTTGACGGCGACAAGGTGAAGGAAGTGAAAGGCCAGCTCACGCTCAAGGGCAAGACGCACCCCGTCACGCTGGCGGCGCGGCAGTTCACCTGCTACCCGAACCAGATGGTCAAGCGCGAAGTGTGCGGCGGTGACTTCGAAACCACGATTGACCGCACCCTGTTTGATCTGGGCTACGGCCCCGAACAAATGGCGGGCAAGCAAGTGCACGTCGTTGTTTCTGTAGAGGCTGTGCGCCAGTAAGAGCCTGCTTCCAATTTGTCAGTGGGCGCGAACCGCAGGCGGGCTTTGCGATCCGGCGAGAATTTGCAAGACCCGCGAATGCCCGAGGCCGCGCTCAAGTCCGCACTTTCCGCGCCCACGGACATGAATTAAAGGCGCGAGGGACTGGGAAGACAGGTTGATTTTGCTATTGCATTGATAGCTGCCCGCGCTTATTTCATCAGGATTTGCGGGCAATTTGGCTCCCATAAAAACGCTTTCTCATCCGGCCCGGCCGCCCCAGCGGCTCCAGCCGCCCAACCGGCTTTGACGCACCATGCCCCGATTTCCCTTGTGGCCCCTGGCCTTGCCCCTGCTGGCCGCCGCCCAGACAGGCGCGGCCGCGACGCCAGCCGCCTCTGCCTCGCCATTGGCCGAAGACACGCAAGCCAAAATTCAGCAGGCCGCCGCCTGGCAAGCCTGCACCCTGCTGGCCGATGACGAACGCCTGGCCTGCTTTGATCAGTGGGCCGCCAGCCAGCAAAAGCTCATGCAAGCCATGAGTCAGCGCGTGGCGGGCGTGACCCAGACGAGCGAGGCGGATGCCGCGCTGCCCGCTGCCAGCGCCACGGCCTCCGTGTTGCGCGCCGATGTCACGCAGGCTCTGGCCAGCGCCCAGCCCGCTCCTACGGCCCGTGACGACGCGCCTGAAGGCGTTACTGCTTCCACCGGCATTGTTGGCGTGGGGCTGGAGCAGGGCTGCCGCGACCGGCAGTTTTCTGCGCTCTCGCGCTTCTGGGAACTCGAGTCGGGCAGCGCCTGCCCCACTTTCAGCCTGCGCGGCTATGGCCCCACGGGCCTTTTGGCAGCCGTGGGCAACCGCATGAACCAGCAGCCAGCCTCGCCCAATGCGGCCAATGTGGTTTCCACTCCCACCAGCTGGCGCAAGGAAGAGACGCTGCTGCTGGTGTCCGTGCGCACGAAGATTGCGGGCGGCCTTTTCACCCCGGCCCATTCGCCCCGGCGCGACTCGCTATGGTTTGGCTATACCCAGCAGTCTTACTGGCAACTGTTCAGCCCGGAGCATTCGCGTCCTTTCCGCTCTACCGATTACGCACCCGAAGCCATCTACATCTACCCCACCACAGCCAGCCTGCCCCTGGGCTGGCGCTGGCGTTACACCGGCGCAGGCCTGGTGCATCAGTCCAACGGCCAGTCAGACCCCCAGTCGCGCAGCTGGAACCGTGCCTACCTGATGGCTGGCTTTGAGCATCCACGAGGCTTGACCGTGCAGGCCAAGCTCTGGAGCCGCTTCAAGGAAAAGGCGCTCAACGACAACAACCCTGACATCACCCGCTACCTGGGCCACAGCGAAATTGCCGCAGCCTGGCAAGTCAATTCCCGCAACCTGTTGCGCGCCACCTTCACCGGCCCCGTTGGCACAGGCCGTGGCAGCACGCGCTTGGAATGGCTGCGCGCCTTGGGCAACGGCGCAGGCAACAGCTTTAGCGGCCTGCATCTGCACCTGCGCCTGTTCCACGGCTATGGCGACAGCCTGCTGGACTACAACTACAAGCGCACGGTTTTCAGCGTAGGGCTGAGCCTGCTGGAGTTCTAGGAACCCGTCCTCAAGGTCATTCCAGAAGTCTGACCGTGCGACGAATACAGGCAATCTTCGCGAATGCTTCAGCCGAGGCCACGCTGACCCCCGGCTCAACTTTTCGATAGCGCTTGGAAAGCCACTCAGGCCGCCGCTTCCGTGGTGCTGAAGCGCACTTCGCCCGTTAGCAGCTTGTACAAGGTGTGGAGGTGCATTTTTTTCAAGCTTTGCTCCCGCCTTGGCGGGGCTACGGGGCGATGAAGCATCTCTCTCTTGCTAGTGCGCCACCAGCTGACGACTCCAGCCGCGCTGCCGGGCCGGTGTTGCTTGCCCGTATGAATTGAAAAACAGGAGCGAATTAAAGGGGTATGAAATACCATTCTGCGCTTTGTGCACTAGGACATTCAGCTATGGTTTCAAGAGCAGATTAAGTCTTTGTCTTTCTTTCGTACCAGTGTGAGTGACTCTTTTATCCGCAGAGTCGGCCCAGGAATGCTCGGACCGGAGTTTGGGTTTTGCTTTGGAGCGCTCAGGCACCACATTGAAGCGCTGCTCATTCCCTGCGGCATGTCGCCCGGCCACGCGGCGGGCGGCCATCTTTACAAAACTTCAGCGCTCATGCGCACTGCCCGAAACATGCGCAACCCACACTTGCTCTCCATGCCGGACAACGGCGCCCTTCCCCTGTTGGAGCTTCTAAAAGGAAACCGCCATGTTTCATCACCGCAAACCTTTTTTGATGGCCGCTTTGATGGCCGTTGCAGCCGCTTCGGCGCAGGCGCAAATGCCCGCTTCCGGCGAAGCCTCCGCCCAGGCTGATGGCGCGGCCCGCCAGAAAACCGCCAGCCACGACGGCAAGGCTGGCCAGTGCCATGCCCGCATGGCCGAGCGCCACGCCAAGCGCATGGCCGCGCTGAAAGAGCGCCTGAAGATTTCTCCCGCACAAGAAGACGCGTGGAACCAATTCGCCAGCGCCATGCAGCCGCCCGCCCCGCCCGCCCAGCGCCCTGACCGCGCCGAGTTTGAGCGTCTTACGACGCCTGAACGGCTCGACCGCATGCAAGCCATGCAGGCCGAGCATCAGACTCGCATGGCCGCCCGCAACCAGGCCATCAAGAATTTCTACGCGCAACTCACGCCTGAACAGCAAAAAGCCTTTGACCAGCACGCCATGCATGGCCGCCCCGAGGGGCGCCCGCACGGCCGGCCGCATGGCAAATCACGCGATGAACGCGACGGCTGCCAAGGCGGCAAGGGCGGTCCAAAAGCCGGATTCAGGGGCGGCGGCGGCCCTTGCGCCATGCCGCCTGATGGCCCCAATGGCCGCCCGCCGCGCGGCTGACGCTGGCGGCCCCTGCCGGCCGCTTGCTTTCATGCTTTGACTCCTCTTGCTCCTCCTGCCGCCCGGTGGCTTGCCACGGGCGGTTTTTTTATGCGCTGCTTTCATACCCGGCGCAGGCCGGGCGTGGGGCTATGCCGTAAGCTCCGCAGCCTTTTTCATTCCTTGCCCGCCCATCCATGTTCGGTTTCAGTGAAGAGCAGATTGCCTGGTTCGGCCTCACCTTTGGCGTGGGCGCGTTCATTCTTTACATGCTGTTTGTCATTGGACAGCTGGCATGGGAATCCAAGGCGGGCAAGTTCGGCACTTTCGTGCTCTTTCTCGCGCTGGCGCTGGGCATGCTGGGCTTTATTGCCAAGGTGGTGATCCAGTGGATTCTGGAAAAGGGCGCGCCAGCTTGAGTGCCGCGCCCCCGGCGGCGCAGGCGTCTTGCAAAAAGCCTTTTCTTGAGGTTTCCAGGACCTGTTCAAGGTCTGGCCGTAGACGTAAAGAAAATTTACGGCAAACGATCGTCATGTATCCAAGTAAGTGACATGACCGATGAATAGTGTGAGATTGTGCAAAAGCACTTTCCGATAGGTAAGCGTGCGGGCAGATCCCGGATGCGCAGCGCCCGGGACACCCTTTTGGGTTCATTCAGCAAAGTGTTTGGTCAGCACATGTCACTGTGCGTCGGTCATACCGCTTGGGTATATGGGGATTTTGCTATTCACTTGGGGTTTGAGGACAGGCTCTTATGACAGGAAGCGTTTAAGTCGCAGCACCAGAAACTGGTGCGCAAGCGGCAAGGGCGCGCAGGGGCTTGACGTGGGTGTCTGCCGTGCAATCAAAGCTGTCGCAAGCACTGCCCCAGGCTTGCTCCAGCAGTTCAGCGCAGATGCAGGATGCGCCCCGCCACTGTAGCGGGGCGGCCAGTAAGCCATGCAAGGTGGCTCACGCGCAAACTGGCAGTTTGCGCGGGGAAAAGTCCCAGGGCATTCCGTCTCCGCGCCGGAAGGCGCTGAGGTCAGGCTGGCTGATGCCTCAGTCCGTTAGCGCAGCAGATCAGCTTGCGCTTGGCCCAGCCAAATTGCCGGGGCGGGTGTCGGGCAGATCAATCTTGACTTCAAGCACATCCAGATTGCCCTGGTGGTGAATCTGGATGTCGCTGTCGTTGATTTGCACGTATTTCTTGACGACGGCGATCAGCTCGGCGCGCAGCGCAGGCAGATAGTCAGGGGCATGGGCGCTGCGCTCGCCGCGTTCGTGAGCCAGGATGATTTGCAGCCGCTCTTTCGCCACCGAGGCGGTTTTTTTCTTCTCGCCAAAGAACAGATCGAGCAGGGACATGGCTTATTTGCCTCCGAACAGGCGCTTGAAGAAGCCAGGCTTTTCCGCTTCGGTAAAGCGCAGCGGGCGCTCTTCGCCCAGAAAGCGCTCTACCACGTCTTTGTAGGCTTCGGCCACATCCGTGCCTTCCAGATAAACGGCAGGCAGGCCTTGATTGGAGGCTTGCAGGATGGCCTCGCTTTCAGGGATGACGCCGATGAGCGGAATGCGCAGAATTTCCTGGATGTCGTCCAGGCTGAGCATCTGTCCGTCGGCTACGCGATTCGGGTTGTAGCGGGTGATGAGCAGGTGCTCCTTGACGGCCTCTTTGCCGTCGATGGCGCGCTGGGTTTTGCTGCCCAGCATGCCCAGAATGCGGTCGGAGTCGCGCACGCTGGAGACTTCGGGGTTGGTGACCACGATGGCTTCATCAGCGTAGTGCATGGCCATGAGCGCGCCGGTTTCTATGCCGGCGGGCGAGTCGCAAACCACGTAGTCAAAGCCCATTTCTGCCAGTTCGTCGAGCACTTTTTTCACGCCTTCCTGCGTGAGGGCCTCCTTGTCGCGCGTCTGGCTGGCGGCCAGCACATGCAGGTTTTCGCACTGCTTGTCTTTGATAAGCGCCTGCGTGAGCGTGGCATCGCCCTGGATGACGTTGACGAAGTCGTACACCACGCGCCGCTCGCAGCCCATGATGAGATCCAGGTTGCGCAGGCCCACGTCAAAGTCGATGACGGCGGTTTTGAAACCCTTCAAGGCCAGGCCCGACGAAAACGCGGCGCTGGTGGTGGTCTTGCCCACGCCGCCCTTGCCGGAAGTCACGACAACGATCTTGCTCATCTTCAGAGGTCTTTCTTTGCGGAAAACTGTTTTTGCTGGAAAAGGTGAATTTCGTTTACATGGCGACAGCCACGAGCTTGTGCCCGGCATCGCTGCTGCTGAGATGGATCTGCGCAGGGCGGCCCCGCACGCCTTGCGGCAGGCCCGCTTCGGCGGTCTGGTACACGCCCGCAATGGCCACCAGCTCCGGCTCCATGGCCATGGCAAAGATGCGCGCCTTGGCGTCGCCATGAGCGCCAGCGATGGCGCGGCCGCGCAAAGGGGCGTAGACGTGGATATGGCCGTCAGCAATGACTTCCGCGCCAGGATTGACCACAGCGTTCACGATCAGATCGCGCCCTCTGGCATACACCTGCACGCCCGCGCGCACGGGGCGATCCACCATCATGGCCGTGCTGGGAACGAAGGCCGCCTCGGCCGTTCTGGCTGGCGCAGGGCGCGGGGCGGGGCGCGCGGCTTGATGTGACACGCGCGCATCAGGCGCGCAGGCCAGCCCGGCTGCGCGGGCGGCTTCCATCATTGCGGGCGTGCCGCCGCATACGGCCACGGGAGCCATCTTGTACTGGCGCAGCAGCTTGAGCAGCTCGGCAAAATCCAGCTCCGCGCCGGGCTGGCTGGCAACCAGTGGCGAGAGGTCGATCAGCAGCGGGTCGTGATCAAAAAAATCGGGAGTGGAACCATAGTGGCGGCGCAAATCCGCCGCCAGCGCATCCAGCCCGGCTGACTTGAGCAGCAGCCCCACCAGCGGCAAGCTGGCGCTCTTGACTTCAAAGCTGGCAGGCGCTTTGGCAGGGGAGACGGAAGGCATGGATGAAGACTGCGCAGGGGAAAAAATCGCCGCATCTTACCAGTGGGGGTTATGTTTTTCGCTGCCTGCTTGAGTGACGGATGTAAGCATTGATACCGGTGATGCGGACACAGGCAATGCCGCCCAAATTCCGTTGCAAATTCTCGTTTCCTGTCAGCCAGCTGGGGTCTAGGGGTATGGATTACATTCGCCCGGTTTTCCCGCCCAGCCCACGCCATGCCCTCTGATTCGCAACACTTTTTCTCCTCCAGCGCCGGCCAGCGAACCTCGGTCACGGTTTTGTTGTGGCGCGCGTTGGCGCTGCTGGGCATCGTCCTGTCCATCATCGGCGTCATGCTGCCCGTCATGCCCACCGCGCCTTTCGTGCTGCTGGCCGCCTGGGCGGCAGGCAAGGGCTGGCCCCGGCTGGAGGCATGGATGCTCGCGCATCCGCTGTTTGGCGTTTACATCGTGCGCTGGCGCGCCCGCCGCGCCATCCCACGCTCCGCCAAGTGGTTCGCCGCCCTGGCCATGCTGTGCAGCAGCGTCATGCTCCAGTTCACCGGCCTGCCGCTGGCCGCACGCCTGGGCGTGCCCGCCGTGATGCTGGCCGTGGCGCTGTGGATCTGGCAACGGCCTGATCAGTAAAAAAGAGGTCCCCTGCCTCCAGAAAGACTCGTCCCATGCAATTGCTCTTCATCGCCGATCCGCTGCACACCTTCAAAACGTACAAAGACAGCACCTTCGCCATGATGCGCGAAGCCGCTGCGCGCGGCCACGGCATCGCCTTTTGCGAGCCGCGCCATCTGCAATGGCAGCGCGGCGCAAGCGTCACGGCCCGCGTGCAAACGCTGCGCCTGACGGGCGATGAAGCCGGCGTCTGGCACGACATCACGGGCGAAAGCGTGCAGCCGCTGACGGCGTTTGACGCCGTTTTGATGCGCAAGGACCCGCCTTTTGACGCCGAATACATCTACGCCACGCACTTGCTGGAGCAGGCCGAGCGCGAGGGCGCGTGCGTCATCAACCGCCCGCGCGCCTTGCGCGACCACCCCGAAAAGCTCGCCATCATGGAGTGGCCGCAATACATCGCGCCCACGCTCGTCACGCGATCGGCCGAAGCCATCCGCGCCTTTCACGCCGAACACGGCGACATCATCCTCAAACCGCTGGACGGCATGGGCGGCATGGGCATCTTCCGCGTGGCGGCTGACGGCCTGAACCTCGGCTCCATCATCGAAACCCTCAATCACGGCGGCGCCGTCACCGTCATGGCGCAAAAGTACCTGCCCGCCATCAAGGCCGGCGACAAGCGCGTGCTCATCATTGACGGCCAGCCCGTGCCCTGGTGCCTGGCCCGCATTCCGCAAGGCAGCGAAGTGCGCGGCAACCTGGCCGCCGGAGGCCGGGGCGAAGCGCAGCCGCTCAATGACACCGACCGCGCCACTGCCCAGGCCATCGGCCAGCGCCTGGCTCCGCGAGGTCTGCTGCTCATCGGGCTGGACATCATCGGCAGCAACGTCACCGAAATCAACGTCACCAGCCCCACCTGTTTTCAGGAAATTCACCAGCAAGCCGGCATCAACGTGGCCGCCATCTTCATGGATGCCGTTGAAAAAAAAGCCAGGCACAACAGCTGAGCCAAACCACAAACGCTCCTGAAAAGATAGCTATACGTCCTAGTGCAAAGAGCACAGAACGGCATTTTTGGCCCCCTGAATTTGCTCCTGTTTCTGATGTTTCTGGGCTACCGAGCTGATCTGGAAGCCTGCCTGCAACCCATCCAGGGGCGTTAAAAGCGCGGCCACAAGCAGGCTGAGGCGCCTTGCCGGGCAGCAAGGGAGGAGTAAGGCCCATCTGCGGTTTGCGTCTTGCGGCCCATCCTGGCTCCTTGGCTTTCGCCCCTCCCGGCCAGCTTGCAAACAGGCTCTGACAAATGCGGACGGCGTAATCTCGCGCCATCTCTTTGGCTTGACCGGAAAACGCATATGCCCTCCCACACCCAGGACGCCACCCGCACCAACGACATCCGCATGCGCGCCGTGCGCCCGCTGCTCACGCCCGCGCTGCTGCAAGAGTGGCTGCCCGCGCCGGACGCCGCGCTGGCCCTGGTCGAACAAAGCCGCGCCGGCATCGCCCGCGTGCTGCACGGCGAAGACGACCGGCTCATCGCCGTCGTCGGCCCCTGCTCCATACACGACCACGCGCAGGCGCTGGAATACGCGCAGCGGCTCAAGGCCGAAGCGGACGCGCTGGCAGGCGAGCTGCTCATGGTGATGCGCGTGTATTTCGAAAAACCCCGCACCACCGTGGGCTGGAAGGGCTACATCAACGACCCGCGCATGGACGGCAGCTACGCCATCAACGACGGCCTGCAAATGGCCCGCCGCCTGCTGCTGGACGTGCTGGCGCTGGGCCTGCCCGTGGGCACGGAGTTTCTTGATCTGCTCTCGCCGCAGTTCATTTCCGATCTCGTCAGCTGGGGAGCGATAGGCGCGCGCACCACCGAAAGCCAGAGCCACCGCCAGCTGGCCAGCGGCCTGTCATGCCCCGTGGGCTTCAAAAACGGCACCGACGGCGGCGTGAAAGTGGCCGCCGACGCCATCGTGGCCGCGCAAGCGCCCCACGCTTTCATCGGCATGACCCAGATGGGCCAGGCCGCCATTTTTGAAACGCGCGGCAACCCGGACTGCCACGTCATCTTGCGCGGCGGCAAAGCGCCCAACTACAGCGCCGCCGACGTGCAGGCTGCCTGCCAGCTTCTGGCCCAGGCCGGGCTGCGCGAGCAAGTGATGATTGACTGCTCCCACGCCAACAGCGCCAAGCAGCACCGCCGCCAAATCGACGTGGCCGCCGACGTGGCCGCGCAAATCGCCGCTGGCGAGCGCCGCATCACCGGCGTGATGATCGAAAGCCACCTGAACGAAGGCCGCCAGGACATCACGCCCGGCCAGCCCCTGCAACACGGCGTTTCCGTGACTGACGCCTGTTTGAGCTGGCAGCAGACTGCGCCCGTGCTGCGCCAGCTGGCCGAAGCCGTGAAGGCGCGGCGAAAGCGCGGCGCCTGATGGGCGGCTTCATCACGCCTCACGCGGCAGCCCATTTGCCGCGCCTTTTCGTGCGCCATTACTAATAGCAGAAACTGCATTATCTGGCCGGCCTGGCCCGTTTGCAGTTTGAAAACCGGCGCCAATTCTCTGACCTGCGTCATGAAACACGAGAATGGCGCCTGCCAGAACAACATAATCCATATTTTTTCATCGCCCGGCTGCCGCGCCAGGTTTAGAATCCGCCTTCATTATGGTCATTTGTGCGGTCACGGCGTCCGTGGAAAATGCGGGCCATTAATGCATTCCGTGTGTCGGTAATTAGCGCGCAGGTGTGCGCTGGCAGTCGTTGATAGTTTGGAGACGTCATGTCCACGCTGTTTATTGTTCAGTTTGTCATTGTTTTGTTGTGCATTCTGGTGGGTGCGCAGGCTGGCGGCATCGGCCTGGGCGTCTTCGGGGGGCTGGGCCTGGCCGTGCTGACCTTCGGCTTCCAGCTCCAGCCCACCAGCCCGCCCATCGACGTGATGCTGATGATCATGGCCGTGGTCTGCGCCGCCGCCGCCATGCAGGCCGCAGGCGGGCTGGACCTGATGATCCGGCTGGCCACGCGCATTTTGCGCAAGAACCCCAAACACATCACCTTCATTGCGCCAGCGGTCACGTACGTATTCACCATTTTTGCGGGCACAGGACACGTGGCCTACTCTGTCCTGCCCGTCATTGCCGAAGTGGCCCGCCGCAACGGCGTGCGGCCCGAGCGCCCTCTGTCCATGGCCGTCATCGCCTCGCAGTTTTCCATTGTGGCCAGCCCGATCGCAGCCGCCGTGGTATCTGCGCTGGTCATTCTGGAGCCTTACCACATCACCATGCTGGATGTGCTCATGGTCACCATACCCTCCACCATTCTCGGCATTGGCTTGGCTTGCATTTTCGTCAACAAAATGGGCAAGGAACTCAAGGACGACGAGCATTACCAGAAACGGCTAAGCGATCCGGATTATCTGGAGATGATTGAATCGCAGCAGGAACAAAATGCCTCGGAAACGGCCGCCGGCAACCGCAACGCCAAAATATCCGTGGGTATTTTCCTGATTGCCGCCGTGCTGGTGGTCATTATGGGTTCGGTGGAAAGCCTGCGCCCGTTTTTCCCTGACGCCAGCGGCAAGCTGAAACCGCTGGGCATGGCGCACACCATTGAAATTGTCATGCTCACGGCAGGCGCGCTCATCTTGCTGATTTGCAGGCCCGACGGCACGGCCATCACGCGCGGCTCGGTATTCCACGCCGGCATGCGCGCCGTGATTGCCATTTTCGGCATTGCCTGGCTGGGCGACACGCTGATGCACGCCCACATGGGCGAAGTCAAAGAGCTGGTTTCAGGGCTGGTGAAAAGCGCGCCGTGGACCTTCGCTTTCGCGCTTTTCATTCTTTCCGTGCTGGTCAATAGCCAGGGCGCCACAGTCGCCACGCTGTTTCCCGTGGGCGTGGGCCTGGGCGTGCCGCCGGAAATCATGGTGGGCACCTTTGTGGCCGTCAATGGCTACTTCTTCATTCCGAACTACGGCCCCATCATCGCGTCCATCGACTTCGACACCACGGGCACCACGCGCATAGGCCGCTACATCTTCAACCACAGCTTCATGCTGCCAGGGCTGCTCAGCCTGGCGTTTAGCCTGGCGTTCAGCCTGTTGCTGGCCAAAATGCTGCTGTAGCAGCGGCGCTTCCGTCTGCAAAGCACCGCCCCTTCTGGCGGTGCTTTTTTATGCCAGCCTGCGAGATGGAAGCGGCAAGGTCGCCTTCAGGCTTCGGCGGCAAATTTCCTCTGAACAGCTTCTCAGCCCTTGCTTCAAAACCCGCAAGTCAACGCGAATGGCGCATGCCTGATTCAAGGGAGCAGAAATGCCGTTCCGCGCAGTGTTCACTAGGACATTGCGCTATGAATAAAAGAGCTAAATCAGGGCAGGCAACACGCTCTGCCCACCTGGCAAAGCCACGGGCACATCCGACAAAAAGCGCCTGGCTCCGTCAGCCGCGCGGCCAGCCCCTTTCAGACGGCATGAACCGGGCAAGCCGCCCGCGCGCCAGCGTCTCCGTTGATTATTTATTGATAAGAATTCTTATTGCTTGTAGCATGCGGCCCGCCATTTTCCTGACGCCTACGCATTGCCGCCATGCTGTTTCGCCCCGAAGTCATCCGCAATCACCGCAGCGCCCGGCTGGGCGGCATCGCTATCAGCCAGCCGCTGGGCGCGTGGCTGCTCACGCTGGCGGCGGCGGGCATGGCAGCGGCCATCGTCGCCTTTCTCCTGCTGGGCAGCTACACGCGCCGCGCCAGCGTGGCGGGCCAGCTGGTGCCCTTGCAAGGCGTGGTCACGCTGCCTGCCCCTGTCACCGGCATCGTTGAGCGGCTGGACGCGGCCGAAGGTGACGCCGCCAGCGCGGGGCAGGCGCTCGCCATCATCCAGGCCCCGCGCGCCATGCCTGAAAGCGGCAACGGCGGCGCGGCGCTGGAGCAGCAAATCCGCCAGCAGAAAGCCAGCCTGCAAGCCGCGCAAGACGCTCAGCAACAGCAACTGCGCCAGCAAGCCAGCGGCCTGAACGAACAACTGCACGCCGCCCGGCGCGAATTGCTGCAAATCGAAGCCGAAGCCGCCACCCGCCAGCGCCAAACCCGCCTGGCCCGCGAAAAACTGGCCCGCTACCAAAACCTGGAAAAAGCCGGAGCCGCCAGCGCCGTCAGCGTGCAAGAGCAGCAATCCGCCGTTTTCGAGCACGAAGCGCAAACGCAAACCCTGCTGCGGCAAGCCGCCAGCACCCGCCGCCTGCTTGCCCAGCTGGAACAGGCCCTGCGCGAGCTGCCCAGCCAGCGCGCCGCCGCCCGCGCCAACCACGCGCGTGACATGGCGCAACTGGAGCAAAGCGAAGTGCAGGTGCGCATGGACAACCGCCTGGCCGTCACTGCGCCCGTGGCGGGCGTCATCGCCGCCCAGCTCGTGCGCCAGGGCCAGGCCGTGCAGGCGGGCCAGCCCCTGCTCAGCCTGCTGCCCGGCCAGGGCACGCTGCAAGCCCACTTGCTCGCTCCCAGCCGCGCCGTTGGCTTCATCGAACCGGGCGACAAAGTCATGCTGCGCTACCAGGCCTATCCGTACCAGAAGTTTGGCCACCACACCGGGCGCGTGGCCAGCATCAGCCGCAGCGCCCTCACCCGCAGCGAATTGCAGGCCCTTTCATCCGTTTATCAAGGCGACGAGCCGGTTTACCGCATCACCGTGGATCTGCCCCGGCAGTACATCACCGCCTACGGCCGCCACGAAAACCTCAAGCCCGGCATGCTGCTGGACGCCGACATCATGGGCGAAAAGCGCCGCCTCATCGAATGGCTGGTGGAGCCGCTTTATTCAGTGGCGGGGAAAGTGGGGAATGCGGAATGACAAATGCCCTCGTTCATAAAACAGGCGCCGCCATTCAATGGGCAAGGGATTATGGGCAGGCGCATCCGAAAATGCAGAGCATTTTCTGGATCATCTCGACGGCTATCTTGACCATTGTTCCGAACGAAATCGTTAAATTCATGTGGAAATTTACGGGGAAAAATATTGCCGAATTCGCGGTGACGGCAATCACCATCCCCATCCTATTCGTGCTGCAAAAAGAGCAATGCAGGAAATTCATGGGCCGCAGAATACCCATGCTGGCGCTGGCAGGTATTTTGCCTGCTGCGCTGTGGCTTTGCTTCAATAGAGAAGGTCGCATCAATGTGAATGGCGACACAAGCGCGGTGAATTTGTTGATGTATTACTGTTTACATTTGATGAACATCTCGTTGATTATTCCGTTGTACGAAGAAAAAATCGTGAGGGGATTGTTTCTAAGGGGGCTTGAGAAATTCACTGGAAGCCTGGGAGCCATCATCATCACGTCGTTTCTGTTTGGCGTAGCTCATCGCGGCAATGAGTGGCTGACGTTTGTTTATGGCG
Organism: Ottowia cancrivicina; assembly: GCF_029813755.1. Lineage (NCBI taxonomy): Bacteria > Pseudomonadati > Pseudomonadota > Betaproteobacteria > Burkholderiales > Comamonadaceae > Ottowia > Ottowia cancrivicina. The sequence continues at coordinate 56,946 of NZ_JARVII010000011.1, forward strand.
TCGTGCTGGCGTGGGCGGCGACATGCATGCGCATGGGCGCGTTCGAGCGCTCCATCATTCATGGAGCATACAACTTCACAATAGGATTTTATGTGCTGTTTTACATGGCTGATATTTGAGCAGGATCCAAGAAATTACAGCAGAATTAATCAGCAACATCCCTGATTAATAGGAGATTGAAGGCTCCGTCATTTGTGGCGGAAGCCTTCTTCAGTTTACAGGCCGACATGAATTCATTTGTTTTCTTGATATTTATGTCCAAGGATCAGAAGCAGCATCCTGAGCAAACGTCAAAGCGCAGAAGCCGCCCATCCATTTCTTGAGATATTCATGATGCTTTTGGTATGACGCATTTCATTGTAAAACCATTTAAATTTGTTGTCCAATGGGCGCATGAGTATGGACAAGCGCATCCGAAAATGCAAGGTATTTTCTGGATTGTGATGTCAGTGGTCTTCATGATCGTGCCCAACCTGATCGGCCGTTCGCTCACGGAAACCATGGGTAGGAATGTGGCCAGCTGCATTTCGCTGCTCATTGTCATTCCCTTTGTTTTCGCACTGCAAAAGGAAGACGCCAGAAAAATCACATCGAGAAACCTGCTGTTCATGGCGCTGGGCGGCGTTTCGGCGGCCACCGTGTTTTCTCTTTTCATGGGTAATATTAAAATCAATGGCGATCCGGTTTCCATTCCCTGGTTCTATTATATTGTAGTCGTGTTGTACAATTCAGTGCTTGCTCCTTTATATGAGGAAAAGCTGTGCCGGAGCTTGCAGTTGCGGGGCATTCAGGTCATTGCAGGCAGTTTGGCGGCCATCCTCTTGACATCCGCTATTTTTGGGCTTGCCCACAAGGGAAATGAAATGGCAATGTCAGTTTATGCGGTGATATTGGCCTGCATGGCCCTGTATTTCAGAATAGGCGCAATCGAGCGGGCAGTGGCGCATGGCGCATATAACTTTGCTCTTGACCTGCATGTTTTCTTTCTTCTCCTGCCTGCGTGAGACATCAATGCATATTCAAAGAATTGCCGGGTGTTCTGGCAGTCCCAAGGCGCCGGGTTTGTGCCATTTCAATCGAAAGGAGCACAAAATGCGCGAATTGACTCAAAATGAACTTGCAATTGTGACGGGAGGTGAAGCAACCTGTGGAATCAGCATTCCCGGCGGGGTCTATTGCGAAGTGCCATGGAGTGATATCAGGGAATGGTGGTGCGAGAACGTCGGGTGGTTTTGCGATGCTCAAACACCAGAAGCAGCAAGGTAACAATGCCTTCTGGTTGCCAAGACAACGAAGGTTCCGGCCGAAAATTGCTGGGACCTTCTTTAATTGAATTGCTATATTGCCAATATTATTCTGTTTGCGATATTGAAGGTTGATTTTATATTTCATCTCGACGTTGTGTGATAGTGATGGAACCGCTCCAGCCCAAAAGAAGACAGGCTTTGCTGAAAGTGCTTTCAGCCTTATTTTTCAGTATCGTTCCTTCCATCGTAATAAGCTGGAGCGAAACTGGCGTCATGCGGCAAGTCGTCAGTATGCTGACACTGCTGGCCGTCACTGCAATGATGTTTATCTTGGAGAAGGAAAAGCTGGAATTTCCTCAAGCAGGCAGGGCGCTAAAACTGTTCGCTTCAGGCGCTTTGGCCAGTTTTGTTTATGTTGCCGCCTCAGGGGGCATTGTGGGATCGGTGGATGAAAACGTCCCGGGCTGGTTTATAGGTCTTGTATTTGTCGATACGGTCGCGCTCATTCCTTTTTATGAGGAAAAACTGGTCAGAGGTTTGCTGCTGCGCGGCCTGGCGAGATTGACGGGGAACATTTCTGCCGTTGCCATAACGGCGGTGCTTTTTGCCCTTGTGCACAAGGGAAACGAGGCCAGCGCCTTTGCTGGCGGGCTGGCGCTGGCCTGGCTTGCCATATATAAAAACTGCGGCGTCGTTGATCGTTCGATTATTCATGGGGCATGGAACATGGTTCCTGTCGTATGGATAATTATTTCAGCCGCCTCAAGCTCACCCGGACAGGCAATATGAATGAATATCGCCAAAAGCATTGGCTGGAGCACCATCATGGCGTTGATCCTTGCCGTGCGGATGGGAACCGAAGGAAGAGTGCCTTGAAAAATTGCCCATGAGCAACGCGCGAATAATCTGTCTCTATATTCTGCATTTGATGGTTGCCGTGCTGATTGGCGTGGGCTTGCAAGATGCTGTGGGCCGTCATGTCGCCCAGGCAATTGGCAATCTGGCTGGACTTTTGTTTTTCCTGGCGGTTTACAGGCATGTCAGCGGCGGGAAACTGTTCGCCTGGCGCCCTGAAAAAAGAGTTTTTACCGGAAAGGACATGGCAATGCTTGCAGCGGGAAGCATTATGGCGGGCATCGCCATCAAGAGTGGCATGGGGCTGATTGATGATGCCTTTTATTTTGTTGCGGGCGGAATGGATATGGGCGCATTCCAGGAGATGATCAACGAAGACGCCGTCAGGCTACAAAAGATATGGGGTTGGCCGCTGGTTCTGATGCTGGCAACGGGCGCAGTGCGGGAGGAGTTGATTTACAGAAAATACTTGCAGGGGCATTTCGCAAAATATGGCCTGCTTGCAGGAGCAGGGGTCTCCGCCGTCATTTTTGCCGCCATTCATTTCAGGCCGGATTATATTTTTGCGGCCTTGCTGTTCTCGCTGCTCTATGTGGTGACGGGGCATTTGTGGGCGGCCATGCTGGCGCATTTTTCGGCAAATATGTTTTTTGGCGTTTGGGTGTGGCTGGCTGGCGCGCCGCAGGCGAAAGCTGTTTGGGCGCTGGGCGTGCTGTCGTTCGCCCTGTGCGTGATGTTTGCGATTGATTCAGTCAGGCGCGTCCGCGCTCAGGGCGGTTTCGGGGCGGGCGCATGAAGCCGCTGATCCAGTCTGAGGCCGCCGAATGCGGCCTGGCCTGTCTGGCAATGGTGGCGGGGCATTACGGCCTGCATATGGATTTGCCGCAGATGCGGCGGCGCTTTCCGCTTTCGCTCAAAGGGCTGCGGCTGAACCAGCTGATTGAGCATGCGCAGCAGCTGGGGCTGAACGCTGAACGCGCGGGAGCTGCGGCTGGAGATGCAAGACCTGGGGCGGCTGAAGCTGCCGTGCATCCTGCACTGGGATCTGAATCACTTCGTGGTGCTGGCGCGCGTGGGGCGCAAGAAGGCGGTGCTGCTGGATCCGGCCTCGGGGCGGCGGGAGATGGATTTGCAGGAGGTTTCGCGCCACTTCACGGGCGTGGCGCTGGAGCTTGCGCCTGCGCCGCAGTTCAGGCCGCAGCGGGCAGCGCCTGCGGTTTCGCTGCGGCAGCTGACGGGGCCGGTGCGCGGGCTATGGGGAGCGCTGGCGCAAGTGCTGCTGCTTTCGGCGGCCTTGCAAGTGTTTGTAGTGTTGGCGCCCTTTTATATGCAATGGGTGGTGGACCATGTTCTGGTGTCTGCCGACCGTGATTTGCTGGCGGTACTGGGGCTGGGCTTCGGGCTGGCGCTGCTGGTGCAGCTGGGCATTGGCTTTTTGCGGGGGTGGACGGTGGTTCATCTCTCGTCCAGCCTGGGGCTGCAATGGGCGGGGCGGGTGTTCGCCCACTTGCTGCGGCTGCCGATGGCGTTTTTTGAAAAGCGCCATGTGGGCGATGTGACTTCGCGCATGGGTGCGGTGCAGGCCATTCAGAAAACCCTGAGCACGAGCTTTGTCGAAGCGCTGATTGACGGCCTGATGGCCGCCGTGACGCTGGCGCTGATGCTGGTGTACAGCTGGAAGCTGGCGCTGGTGACGCTGCTGGCGGTGGCGCTGTACGCGGGGTTGCGGCTGGCGGCTTTCGCGCCCTTGCGCGATGGCACGGAGCAGCAGTTGCTGGCCGCCGCGCGCCAGCAGACGCATTTGCTGGAAACGCTGCGCGGCATGCAGAGCGTGAAGGTGGCCAACCAGGAGCCGCTGCGCCGCGCCGACTATGAAAACCTGATGGTGGCCACGGTGAATCAGGATGTGCGGCTGGCGCGCATGAATTTGGGCTTTGGCAGCGCGAGCCAATTGGTTTTTGGCGTGGAGCGCATCGCCGTCATCTGGCTGGGCGCACTGCTGGCGCTGGACAGCGTGTTTTCGGTGGGCATGCTGATAGCCTACCTTTCGTACAGAGACCAGTTCGCCACGCGCGCCGGGGCGCTGATTGACAAGGGCATTGAGTTCAGGATGCTGCGGCTGCATGCACAGCGGCTGGCGGACATCATGCTGGCCGAGCCAGAGGACGGGCCGCTGCATGAGGAGGTTCCAGCAGGGGCTTGGGCGGATGCGCCAGCGCCCGCGAGTCTGCCGCCGCTGACGGCGCTGGCAGGAGCGGGCATAGAGGTGGAGAACCTGTCGTTCCGCCATGCGCAAGGGGAGCCGTGGCTGCTGAAGGATTGCAGCTTTCGCATTGAGCCGGGCGAATCGGTGGCCATCGTTGGCCCTTCAGGCTGCGGCAAGAGCACGCTGCTCAAGCTGATGCTGGGTTTGCTTTCGTCTACGGCGGGCAGCATTCGCATCGGCGGGCACTTGATGCAGCCCGCGAGCGCGGCGCGCGTGCGCGGCCTGACGGGCTGCGTGATGCAGGACGATCGCCTGTTTGCCGGCAGCGTTGGCGAAAACATCAGTTTTTTCGACCCCGGTTTTCAGCCCGATCGCATTGAGCAAGCCGCCCGGCTGGCCGCCATTCATGACGAAATCATGGCGATGCCCATGAACTACCACAGTCTGGTAGGCGACATGGGTAGCGCTCTCTCCGGCGGGCAGCGCCAGCGTCTGATGCTGGCGCGGGCGCTTTACCGCCAGCCGCAGTTTTTGTTTCTGGATGAGGCGACCAGCCATCTGGATGTGGCCTGCGAGCGCCAGGTGAGCGAGGCCGTGAGCCGCCTGCCCGTCACGCGCGTGATCGTGGCCCACCGCCCCGAAACCATTGCCAGCGCCAGCCGCGTGCTGGTGATGCAGGGCGGGCGCTTGCAGGAGGCAACGCGGCAAGAGGCGCCGTGAGAGCCTGTTCAGAGCGTGGCGTTTGCGCCGCCGCCAGCGGATTTTCAGAGCCAAATCGGCCTGAAGTCCCCGTGAAACGGGCGCGGACAGCTATTTTTCTGATAGCAAAAAGCCCTCGCTCCTACAATCGCGCCCCATCATGCAAGACCGTTACGACCCCTCTCAGATTGAAAAGGCCGCCCAGGCGCACTGGCAGGCCAGCCAGGCCTGGCGTGTGCGCGAAGACAGCCGCCGCCCCAAGTACTACGCCTGCTCCATGCTGCCTTACCCCAGCGGCAAGCTGCACATGGGGCATGTGCGCAACTACACCATCAACGACATGATCACGCGCAGCCTGCGCATGAAGGGCTTTAACGTGCTCATGCCCATGGGCTGGGACGCCTTTGGCCTGCCTGCCGAAAACGCCGCCATCAAGCACGGCGTGCCGCCCGCGAAGTGGACTTACGACAACATCGCCTACATGAAGGGCCAGATGCAGGCGATGGGCTTGGCCATTGACTGGAGCCGCGAGTTCGCCACGTGCGACGCCAGCTACTACAAGTGGAACCAGTGGCTGTTTCTGAAGATGCTGGAAAAAGGCATCGCCTACCGCAAGACGCAGGTGGTGAACTGGGATCCGGTGGATCAGACCGTGCTGGCCAACGAGCAAGTGATTGACGGGCGCGGCTGGCGCACCGGCGCGCTGGTGGAAAAGCGCGAGATTCCGGGCTACTACCTGAAGATCACCGATTACGCGCAAGAGCTGCTGGACCATGTGCAGGTGGACAACCCCAAGGCCACGCTCACCGGCTGGCCCGAGCGCGTGCGGCTGATGCAGGAAAACTGGATTGGCAAGAGCGAGGGCCTGCGCTTTGGCTTTCCCTTCGACTGGAACGACGCCGCCGCCTGGCGCGACGGCCAGCCGCCCGCGCTGCCAGCGGGCGAGCAGCCGCCGCGCGGGCCGCTGTATGTGTTCACCACCCGCGCCGACACCCTCATGGGCGTGACCTTTGTGGCGGTTGCGGCCGAGCACCCGCTGGCGGCGCTCATCGCGCGCTTTCGCCCGGAAGTGGCCGCCTTCATCGAAAAGTGCCAGCAGGGTGGCACCACCGAGGCCGAGCTGGCGCTCAAGGAAAAAGAGGGCGTGCGCACGGGCTTTCACGTCAGCCACCCGCTCACGGGCGAATGGGTGGAAGTGTGGGTGGGCAACTACGTGCTCATGAGCTATGGCGACGGCGCGGTGATGGGCGTGCCCGCGCATGACGAGCGCGACTTTGCCTTTGCGCAAAAGTACGGCATCGACATCAAAAAAGTCATCCTCTCCGCCGTGGAGATGAACTACATGCGGGCGCTGGAAGACCAGGCCCAGCCGCTGGACGAACTCACCCGCGAAACCTATGAGGCCGCCTTGCTGCGCCACGCCGAAGCCCAGGAGTGGCTGCCGGACTACGCCGACAAGCAAGGCGTGTGCATCAACAGCGGCCCGCTGGACGGCTTGCCCTACCAGCAGGCCGTGGACAAGGCGGCCGCGCTGCTGGCCGAAAAGGGCCTGGGCGAAAAACGCACCACCTGGCGCCTGCGCGACTGGGGCATCAGCCGCCAGCGCTACTGGGGCACGCCCATTCCCATCATCCACTGCGAAAGCTGCGGCCCGCAGCCCGTGCCCGAAAAAGACCTGCCCGTGCTGCTGCCGCAAGACCTGGTGCCCGACGGCAGCGGCAACCCGCTGGCCAAAAGCGCTGCCTTCCAGGCGGGCGTGCGCTGCCCCCAATGCGGCGGCCCGGGCCGGCGCGAGACGGACACGATGGACACCTTCGTGGATTCGTCGTGGTACTTCATGCGCTACTGCGACGCGCACGATGACGAAAAAATGGTGGGCAGCGGCGCGGCGCACTGGATGCCGATGGACCAGTACATCGGCGGCATCGAGCACGCCATCTTGCACCTGCTCTACGCGCGCTTTTGGACCAAAGCCATGCGCGATCTGGGGCTGATCCGCATCGACGAGCCTTTCACCCGCCTGCTCACGCAAGGCATGGTGCTCAACCACATCTACAGCCGCCGCACCGCCAAGGGCGGCAAGGAATACTTCTGGCCCGCTGACGTGGAGCCGGTGCTGGACGCCAGCGGCAAGCAAGTGGCCGCCAGGCTGGTCAAGCCCGTGGCCAGCGCCGACGGCGAGCTGCCCGCCGGCACGCCCATCGACTACGAAGGCGTGGGCACCATGTCCAAATCCAAAAACAACGGCGTCGATCCGCAAACGCTCATCGAGCAATACGGGGCCGATACCGCGCGCCTTTACACCATGTTCACCGCGCCGCCCGAGGCCACGCTGGAGTGGAACGACACCGCCGTGGAAGGCAGCCACCGCTTTTTGCGCCGCCTGTGGGCCTGCGGCCTGCGCCTGTCTGCCCTGCCGCAACTGGCGCAAGCGGGCAAGCCAAGCGCCCCCGCCGCTTTGGGCAAGGCAGCCCGGGCGCTGCGGCACGAAATCCACACCGTGCTCGGCCAGGTGGACTACGACTACCAGCGCCTGCAATTCAACACCGTGGTCTCCGGTGCGATGAAGATGCTCAACGCCATCGAAGCCTTCAAGGGCGACGGCGATGGCGCGGCCAGCGAAGGCGACACCTTCGCCCTGGGCGAAGCCTTCGGCATCCTGCTGCGCGTGCTCTACCCGGCCACCCCGCACATCACCCACGCCCTGTGGCGCGAGCTGGGCTACGAGGCGCTCATGGGCGATCTGATCGACGCGCCCTGGCCCAGCCCCGACGCCCAGGCGCTGGAGCGCGACGAAATCGAGCTGATGCTGCAAGTGGGCGGCAAGCTGCGCGGCCGCTTCACCGTGCCCGCCAGCGCCAGCAAGGCCGAGATTGAACAGGCCGCGCTGGCCAGCGAAGCCTTCGTCAAATTCGCTGGCGCGAACGCCACGCCCAAAAAGTTCGTCGTCGTGCCGGGGCGGCTGGTCAATGTGGTGCTGTGAGCGGCACGGCCGTGCGGCTGTGAAGGGGGGGCGCTCGCGCCCTTCTTCTTGCGCTTGATTTGCTTCTTTGTTCATAGCAAGACGTCCTAGTGGAATCTGCGCGAAGCGGCATTTCAGCCCCATCAAATTCGCTCCTCTTTTATGCCGCCTGTGCCCCCTTCTTTCTGAACCATGACGAAAGCGCCCGCCATGCCTTGCCGCCGCCTTTTGCTCACCGCCAGCCTGGCCGCCCTTGCTGCCAGCACCGCACCCTTGCTGACGGCCTGCGGCTTTCACCTGCGCCGCCCGCCTGAATTTGCCTTCCGCTCCATTTACGTGGACATGCCCGCCAGCTCCACCCTGGGCGCGGAACTCAAGCGCCAGCTTGCCAGCGCGGGCCTGCAAGTCATTACCGACGCCACTGAAAAAAACCGGGCACAAGTCATCCTGCAAGCCCTGCAAGACAGCCGCGAGCGCAGCGTGGTCGGCCTGAACGCGGCGGGGCAAGTGCGTGAATACCAACTGCGCGTGCGCTTTGGTTTTCGCCTCGTCACCCCGGCAGGCCACGTGGCGCTGCCCGACGCCGAAATCCTGCGCGAAATCGACCAGAGCTACAGCGAAAGCGCCGCCTTGTCCAAGGAAGCCGAAGCCGAAATGCTCTACCAAAGCATGCAAAGCGACGTAGTGCAGCAGGCGCTGGAGCGCATTGCCGCCATTCAACTGCCCGCCAGCGGCCAGCAAGCCGGGCAATAAACAGGCGCCTTCATGGGCAGCCCCAAAGCAGTCAGGCGGCCAAGCGCCCAACTGCATGCCGCGCGCAGCCAAGAAGCGCGTGAACAAGCGGCTGGATGGACGCGCGAATATTGAATACGCCAGCCCCGGAAACGACGCTGCCCGCCCCTGCAAAGCGCAGGCGCGGGCAGAAAAAAGGGCTGTTGAAGCGGCGGGAAAAGCGGGTTTTCAGCGCGCGCTGCGAGCGGGCGGCGAGGCGCTGCCGGGCGCACGGTTGAGGTGGCGGAAGCTGATGCGGCCCTTGCTCAAGTCATACGGCGAAAGCTCCAGCGTGACGCGGTCGCCCGCCAGAATGCGGATGTGGTTCTTCTTCATCTTGCCTGCCGAGTAGGCAACGAGCTGGTGGCCGTTGTCGAGGGTGACGCGGTAGCGCGAGTCAGGCAGCACTTCATTGACGACGCCTTGCATCTCGATCAGTTCTTCTTTTGCCATGAGGGTGAATTTCTCCTTCGGCGGCGCCCGGCGGCCAGGCAGTCCGGGGCCGAATATGTGTGGTAAAGCAACCGGCCATTTTAGTGGAAGCCCCTGCTGCCGGAAGGCGGCAGCGCGCGGCGCGGGCCAGCTTGCACCCTGACACAAGCCCAACAGGCCAGAGGTGGTGTGTAACGGCGATGGCGGACACACTGCAACTCCCCTTCAACTCGATGAAAGGTTCTTCCATGACCAAACGTTCCATCTACGCTTCTTCTGCCGTTGTGCTGCTGACCACGGCAATGAGCTGGGGCATGGCCCATGCCGCCGGCACGGGCATCAAGCCCGTGGATCAGCAGGCCAATGCGCCTGCGCCCTCAGCCGTTGCAGGACCACAGGCGCATGAGGCCGCCAAAACCACAGCGCAGCCTTCAGCCGCCCAATCTGCCACCCACTCCGCCACTCAGCCCGCCGCCACGGCAGCCGAACAGGCGCAAATGCCTGCGGTGACAGGACAGGACGACCGGCAGCAGGCAACCAAGGACGCCGCTTCGAACGCCGCCAAGGGCGCGGCTTCAGGCGCCCTTGGGCCGAAATAAACGCCCGTTTCTGCTCCTTTGCTCAGGCTGGGGTGCGCCATCAGGCGCGCCCCAGCCTTTTTGATGTGCAAACGGTGCAGGGGCTAAATGAGGTGAACTCCGAGCCGCCTTACCCAACAGCAGCCTTAAAAAGGGGAGCAAATTCAATGATTTCAAAAAACCATCCTGCGCTCTTCCCACTAAGACATCATGCTATGAATAAAGGAGCAATATTCATGCGTTGCATCAGTCCCGGCTTGGCCGAAGGCGTTTTGCTCTGCTTCACCCTTTCACGCACACCACCTGCTTGAGCGTGTGCAGCACGTCCACCAAATCGGCCTGGGCGGCCATCACGGCGTCTATGTCCTTGTAGGCCATTGGAATTTCGTCAATCACGCCCGCGTCCTTGCGGCATTCCACGCCTTCGGTCGCCCTGATTTGGTCGGCCTCCGTGAACAGTTTTTTCGCCTGGGTGCGGCTCATGGTGCGGCCTGCGCCGTGGCTGCAACTGTTGAAGCTGTCGGGGTGCCCCTTGCCGCGCACGATGTAGCTTTTGGCGCCCATGCTGCCGGGAATGATGCCCAGCTGCCCCTTTTCGGCGCTCACCGCGCCCTTGCGCGTGACAAAAACCTCCTGGCCAAAATGCGTTTCGCGCTGCACGTAGTTATGGTGGCAATTCACCGCCTCCACGTGCGTTTCAAATGGCTTGGTAATGACCTTGCGCATGGCATTGATCACGCGCGTCATCATCACTTCGCGGTTGGCGGCGGCGAATTTTTGCGCCCAGCCCACGGCTTTTACATATTCGCCAAAATACCGCGCGCCTTCTTCAAAATAAGCCAGATTTTCATCCGGCAGATTTTGCTGGTGCAATCGCGCATCTTGTTTCGCCAATTCAATAAAATGCGTGCCTATGGCATTGCCCACGCCGCGCGATCCGGAATGCAGCATGATCCACACGGCCCGATTTTCATCCAGGCAAATTTCAATGAAATGGTTGCCCGTGCCCAGCGTGCCCAGGTGTTTGTAATGATTCGTCTTTTCCAGGCGCGGGTGTAATTCGCACAATTGCCGGAATTCATCGGCCAGGCGGGTCCAGGCCGCGTCTGTTTCGGCGGGCGGCGTTTCCCAGCCGCCTTTGTCGCGGCCATATTTCTTGGGCGTCATGCCGTGCGGCACCGCTTTTTCAATGGCGCTGCGCAGCGGCCCCAGGTTATCGGGCAAATCGCTGGCCGTCAGCGTGGTTTTGCAGGCCATCATGCCGCAGCCAATATCCACGCCCACCGCCGCCGGAATAATGGCTTTGATGGTTGGAATCACCGTGCCAATCGTGGCGCCAATGCCCAAATGCACATCCGGCATCACCGCCACGTGTTTGAATACCACGGGCAGGCTGGCGATATTTTTTAACTGCTGGCGCGCGTCTTCTTCCACCGGCACGCCCCGGGTCCACATTTTGATGGGCGCAGCGCCGCCGATTTGCATTTGCAGGTAATGCCCGTTTTCGTTATTCACCTCAATGATTTCGGGCGGCATTTCTTCAGCGGCTTTTTCATTTCTGGCCCGCGCGGCCTCCAGGCGGCGCTCCAGCCGCTTTTGCGCCGCTTCTTCGGGCGCGGCGGCGTTTTGCATGGTTTCAGTCGTTGTCATTTTGATTCCTTTAATCAACTGGCCGGATCCGCCAGTCAGCCGCGTGCATCGGAAGCCGGAATTTCCAGCGCCTTTTGTCGCGCCTTTTGCTGCGCGCGCCACTGCCGCCGCAATTGGGCGCGGCGCTGTTTTTCCTGTTTGAAGGCTTGAACGTCAAAGGTGCGGGCGGCTTTGCGGGCCAGACCGTCTTGCGTGCGCTGGCGCTGCTCGGCCAGCTTTTGGCGGCGGGCGATGCGGCAGGGCAGGCAGCGCGTGGCGGTGCTGTAGATGCTGCCCTGGCAGTCTTCGTACCACCACTTTTGCTGGCGGGCTGTCCATATTTCTTCCTTGCCGCAGTCCATGCAGCGGAAGGGAACGGGTTCATAAAACTGCTTGCAAGCCGCGCCGTAGCTATTGTTGGGGACCAGGCGGCTGATGTCCGCTGGCAGCCTTTGCGCGCAGGGCTGCTTGCGCGCAGCTTTTTGCTCGGTGCGCAGTTGCTTGCGGCTTGGGGTGTTTTTCATGATGACCAGGAGATGGGATGACAGGGCGGCGCGGGGCCGCCCCTGGAAGATCAATTCAATTCGCGCCTTCATCGGCCGCAAAACCCATGAAGACGCGCGGCGGCTGCCATCCATGCGATGGCTGCCGTTTCAGTCCTGCCGGAGCTTGACCAGCCCGCTGAGCACTTGATCCAGCCCGCCGACGACGGAGATCTTGTCGATGCGTTCGGCCACGCGCTCCAGCGTTTCCAGCTCTTTCATGCGCAGGGCGACGGGGTTGCCTTCCATGACCTTGGCGGTGTTGAGCAGCGAGCGGGTGGCGGCGGTTTCCTCGCGGCGGCGGATGACGTTGGCCTGAGCGGCCTTTTCGGCTTCCACCACTTGGGCGAGGATGGTTCGCATGTCGCCCGGCAGGATGATGTCTTTCACGCCCACGCTCTCCAGCGCGATGCCGCTGCCGGCCAGGCGCGGCTGCACCTGGGCGAGCACGGTGGCGTCAATGGCGGCCTTGTCTTCCAGCAGGGCGTCCAGCGTGCGCTGGCCGACGGCGGCGCGCAAGGCAAATTGCAGTTCGCGGTACACGTGATCGGCGGGCTTGGGGTGCTGGCCGAAGGCGGTTTGCGCGTCGGTGTAGCGCCAGACGGCGGTGAGGTTCAGGCGCAGCGTGACTTTGTCGCGGGTGAGGATGTCTTGCCCGGCGACTTCGGCGGTTTGCGCGCGCAAGTCCACCACGTCCACGCGCACGGCGTGCCCGTGCTGCCACCAGCCATGCACGCCGGGCGGCAGGGTTTCGCGGATTTGCCCGTCCACCCACAGCAAGCCGGTGTGAAACTGCGGCACTTCGGCCATAAGCGGCGCGTAGCGGTTCATGCCCGCAGCGCGGGCGGCGCGTATGCGGGCCAGCAAGTCGGCGGGCACGCGCAAATCGGGCGGCACGGGCAGCACTTGCGCTTGCACTTCGTGCAGGCCCTTCCAGTACAGACGCCGCGTGGCGGGCGGGATGATGGCGGTCAGCACGCCGTCTTCGATGAGCAGGGCCACTTCGTCCTCGCCCGTTTGCACGCGCACAAAGTGCTCGGCCACCACTTGCGGCTCGCGCGCCATCAGGTAGTCGCTCAAAGAGTGCGTGAAGGCGCTTTCTTCCAGATTGAAGGCTTGGGCGCGCAGCTCGTCGCCCCAGGCTGCGATGCGATGCTTGCCTGGCATGAGCATGCGGTCAAAGTCGCCATTGCGCAGGAGCATGGCGCGTTCGTTTTTCTTGACCCGAATGGTTTTGAAGCCCCAGGTTTTCATGTTTTTTTCTCCTATGGCGATTCGCGCAAGTCATTCACGCCGAACCGGTTTGTTTCAAAGAGGTTCAAAAAAGATTGCCGAACCCTGTGGAACCTGTTCACAACCCGTCCGTGGGTGCGAAAAGCGCGGACTCGGGCGGTCTGCAGCGTTGCAAATCCTCGCCGGGCCACAGAGGCCCGTCTGCGGTTTGCGCCTTGCATCCCATCCCGATTTCGCACTTTCGCCCCTCACGGCCCGATTGCGAACAGGTTCCCGGCAGCGGGCCGGCGCGTGAGCCGGGCGCAGACGGGCGGCGTGCGATGCGGGCGGCGTCCAGAGAGCCTGCTTTGAGGCCAAGGCCCTGCCAAGGCGGCCTTTTCTCTGGCGCGGCCCGCCGCTGGCCGCCCGCTGCGGCCCCGGTGCGCGCGCTGGCGCGGGGCCGCCGGGGCAGGGGCGGCGCAGCTGGCAGGCCGGGCAGGCTTGACGCCAGCCGTGGCCTTGAGGCCGCGCCGCACTCGGCGGGAGGGGCCGTGCGGCCCCGGTACTTGAGCATTCCTTGCGGAATGCGGTTTTGTTTGGCGGGACTCGAACCCGCTACGGATGTACCGATGCATTAACAGTGCATTGCTCTACCGAATGAGCCACAAACAATTTGCCTGGCAGGACTTGAACCTGCGACTTCACCTTAGAAAAAAGTGCGCTCTATCCATACTGAGCTACCAGCAAAACCCGAACACCATCACCAGCGGCATACGGCGCGCCTACAGGCCGCTTTGCGCTGCAAGGCGCTTCGCGAACCGGGCGCCGCACCGGGCCGCAGGGCTTGTGGCCCGATGCGGCTCCTGCAAGCTGGCGGCAGCCATTCAGGTGCTTTCTTTAATGCAGACGGCATGCCAGCGCCGCTTGCAGGCGGCTGAAAGACCATTCAATTCATTGAAATAAAAGGAGAAAATTTTTTCTGAAGGCGTCTGGCCGCGCCTTTCAGGCCAGGCGGCAGGCGGGCTGATTCGATATTCAAAGCTAGACTTTGAGATATGAATATCAAACCTGTCACGGCCATTGGCTTTCTCGGCACGCAGCTCGACAGCGGCATGGGCGCGGGCCGCTGGCAAAAGTGGCGGCCCTCCGTGGCGCTGTGCCAGCAGCCTGGCCAGCCCGTGGCGCGGCTGGAGCTGCTCTACACCGGCGAGCGCCACCGCCGGCTGGCCGAATGCGTGCAGGGCGACATCGCCTCCTTTTCGCCCGCCACCGACGTGCGCCTGACCCTGCTGCCCATTGCCGACCCCTGGGACTTTGGCCAGGTCTACAGCGCGCTCTATGACTGGGCGCACGGCTACGCCTGGGCGCCGGACGAGTGGCAATACTGGGTGCACATCACCACCGGCACGCACGTGGCGCAAATCTGTTTGTTCCTGCTGGCCGAATCGCGCCACCTGCCCGGCGTGCTGGCGCAAACCTCGCCGCCGCGCCGCTGGGGCACGGGCGAGCCGGGCCAGCTCTCGCTCATTGACCTGGACCTTTCGCGCTACGACGCCATCGCCCGGCGCTTTGAGGCCGCGCAGCGCGACGCCGTGGCCTTTCTCAAAAGCGGCATCGCCACGCGCAACGCGCGCTTTAACGCGCTGATCGACGAAATCGAGCGCGTGGCCGTGCGCTCTGCCGCGCCCATCTTGCTGACCGGCCCCACGGGCGCGGGCAAATCCTTTCTGGCGCGGCGCATGGCCCAGCTCAAGCGCGAGCGCAAGCTCATCAGCGGCCAGTTCGTGGAAGTCAATTGCGCCACGCTGCACGGCGACGGGGCCATGTCCGCCCTGTTCGGCCACAAAAAAGGCGCCTTCACCGGCGCGGCCAGCGACCGCGCCGGCCTGCTCAAAAGCGCCGATGGCGGCGTGCTGTTTCTGGACGAAATCGGCGAGCTGGGGCCGGACGAGCAAGCCATGCTGCTCAAAGCCATCGAGGAAAAGCGCTTCTACCCGCTGGGCAGCGACCGCGAAGTGGGCAGCAACTTCCAGCTCATTGCCGGCACCTGCCGCGACCTGCGGCGCGAAGTGGCCGCCGGGCGCTTTCGCGAAGACCTTTTTTCGCGCATCAACCTCTGGACTTACGACCTGCCGGGCCTGGCCGCGCGGCCCGAAGACATCGAACCCAACATCGACCACCTGCTGGCCCTGCACGCCAGCGAGCAAGGCCGCATGGCGCGCTTTCACCCCGAAGCGCGCAGCGCCTTTTTGCGCTTTGCCCAAAGCGAAGAAGCCGCCTGGCGCGGCAACTTCCGCGACCTGTCCTCCAGCATCACCCGCCTGGCCACCCTGGCCGAAGGCGGCCGCATCACGCAAGCGCAAGTAGAAGCCGAAACCGCCCGCCTGCGCTGGCTCTGGGCGCGGCAGGGGCCGGAAAGCGGCTCCGAAAGCGGCCCGGAAAGCGCCCCCGAAAGCGCGCCAGCGGCCGCCGACTGGCCCGCCCGCCTGCTGGGGCCTGAAAAAGCCGCCGCGCTCGACCTCTTTGACCGCCTGCAACTGGCCGCCGTGCTGCCCGTTTGCGCCCAAAGCGCGAGCCTGTCCGAAGCGGGCAGGCGGCTTTTTGCCCAATCGCGCCAGCAGCGCAAAGCCGTCAATGATTCCGACCGCCTGCGCAAATACCTGCTGCGCTTTGGCCTGAGCTGGGAGCAAATCAGGCAAGGCATGGCCGGCAGCGTCAAGCCCTGACAAGCGCCGCCGGACCGGAACCGCCAGCGCCAAAACCGGCCTTGGCATTCGCATGCGGCTTTCCTCATGAAACGCCTTGCCGCCCTGCCCTCACAGCCTTCTCCCCTTCTTTTTGCCCCTCTATTGATAGCATGGGGTCCTAGTGGAACGGGCGTTATGGCGCATTTGGGCTCCGCTAAATTTGCTTCCTTTTTTGATGCAAAACGGCTGCGTGGCGGCAAAGAGAAAACGTGCGCTCTGGCCGGAAGGGCGCGGACGCCTGTCAAGTGCATCCATGACAATTGGCGCAATGACCACTTACGTTTTGACCCTCTCCTGCCCGGACCGCATGGGCATCGTGCATGCCGTCTCCGGCTTTTTGCTGGAAAACGGCGGCAACATCGAAGAAGCGGCGCAGTTCAACGATCAGGCCACGGGCCTGTTTTTCATGCGTGTGCAGTTTGTGGTGACGGACGAAAACCCCGAAGCCAAAAGCCAGGCCATGCGCGCGGCGCTGGACGCGCTGGCGGCGCAGTTCGACATGCGCTGGCAGCTGCACGACGCGGCGCAGCCCATGCGCTGCGCCATCTTTGTCAGCCGCGAGGGGCATTGCCTCAACGATTTGCTGTTTCGCTGGAAAAGCGGGCTGCTGCCGCTGGACATTCGCGCCATCGTCAGCAACCACCGCGATTTCTATCAGCTGGCGGCCAGCTACAACGTGCCTTTTCATCACATTCCCGTCACCCGCGAAACCAAGGCGCAGGCCGAGGCCAGGCAGTACGAAATCATCCAGGCCGAATCGGCGGAGCTGGTGGTGCTGGCGCGCTACATGCAAGTGCTCTCTGACGACCTGTGCCGCAAGCTGGCCGGGCGCGCCATCAACATTCACCACAGCTTTTTGCCCAGCTTCAAGGGCGCGCGGCCCTACTACCAGGCGCACGAGCGGGGCGTGAAACTCATCGGCGCCACGGCGCACTACGTGACCGCCGCTTTGGACGAAGGCCCCATCATCGAGCAGGATGTGGCCCGCGCCGACCACACGCACACCGTGGAGTCGCTCACCGCCGTGGGCCGCGATACCGAAAGCCAGGTGCTGGCCCGTGCCGTGAAGTGGCACGCCGAGCGGCGCGTGCTGCTCAACGGGCACAAAACCGTGGTCTTCCGCTGACGACCTGCGCAGCAGCCCGCTTCGTTTAAAACCTGTTCAAAAGTCGTGCGGCAAGCCTTGGGTGTTCGCATTCTTCACGCCCTGCGCATGAATGACCAAGAGCGCGTTTGAGGTGCCGCGCGCCGAGCTGATTTTTTTAAGACCTGCTCCAGCAAGCCGACGCCTTGCGCATTGAGCTCGGGCTGGATTTGGAAGCAAGCGTGCACGGTGCGCCATTTGGGAAAACCGCCAGGGACTTCCGAAACACCAGAATGGCTCCTTTAACAGGAGCAAATTCAGGCCTGCCAAAAACACGCTCTGCGCTTTCTGCACTAGGACATCATGCTATTGATAAAGTAGCGAAAAATTCTGGCCTGCTAGATGCATTGCTGCGCTACATTTTGGCGGCGGCGCCCTGGCGCGGCGCGGGCTGGGCGGCGTCTTGAAATTGCCTGGCGCGCCGCCAATTCCAGACACCTCTTTTGAACAAGGATTCCCTGCTTCATGACCACACTGACCCTGCTGCCCCCCCAACCGGTGGACATGCCGCTGATGCCCCTGCGCGATGTGGTGGTGTTTCCGCACATGGTCATCCCGCTGTTCGTGGGGCGGCCCAAGAGCATCAAGGCGCTGGAAGCGGCCGTGGGCGGAGAGCGCCGCATCGCCCTGGTGGCGCAGCGCACTTCCGGCAAGGATGAGCCGGCCATGACCGACCTGTACGCCACCGGCTGCATTTGCACTGTGCTGCAAATGCTCAAGCTGCCCGACGGCACGGTGAAAGTGCTGGTGCAGGGCCAGCAGCGCGCGGCGCTGGAGCGCGTGGAAGACGGCGAGTTTTTCAAGGCCACCGTATTGCCCATGCCGCCGGAAGCGGCCGCGCCCGCCGACCCCACCGAGGCCGAGGCGCTGCGCCGCGCCGTCACGCAGCAGTTCGAGCAATACGCCAAGCTCAAGAAGATTCAGCCCGACATCCTCAATTCCATCTCCGGCATTGCCGAAGCCGAGCGCCTGGCCGACACCATCGCCGCGCACATGCCGCTGCAACTGCCCGTCAAGCAGAAGATGCTGGAAGTGGCTGACGTGCAAAAACGCTTGCAGGCGCTGCTGGAAGAAATCCAGCGCGAGGTGGACATCCTCAACGTGGACAAGCGCATTCGCGGCCGCGTCAAGCGCCAGATGGAGAAAAACCAGCGCGACTTCTACCTGAACGAGCAGGTCAAGGCCATTCAAAAAGAGCTGGGCGAAGGCGAAGACGGCGCGGACATTGAAGAAATCGAAAAGCGCATCAAGGCCGCCCGCATGCCCAAAGAGGCGCTGAAAAAGGCGGAAAACGAGCTGAAAAAGCTGCGCCTGATGTCGCCCATGTCCGCCGAAGCCAGCGTGGTGCGCAACTACGTGGACGTGCTGGCGGGCCTGCCCTGGTCGAAAAAAACGCGTATCAAACATGACCTGGCCCACGCCGAAGAAGTGCTTAACGCCGACCACTTCGGGCTAGACAAAGTCAAGGAACGCATCCTGGAGCACCTGGCCGTGCAGCAGCGCGTGGACAAAGTCAAGGCCCCCATCCTCTGCCTGGTGGGGCCGCCCGGCGTGGGCAAAACCTCGCTGGGCCAGTCCATCGCGCGCGCTACGGGCCGCAAATACGTGCGCATGGCGCTGGGCGGCATGCGCGACGAAGCCGAAATCCGGGGCCACCGCCGCACCTACATCGGCGCCATGCCCGGCAAAGTGCTGCAAAGCCTGAACAAGGCCGGCACGCGCAACCCGCTGTTTTTGCTGGATGAAATCGACAAGATGGGCATGGACTTCCGGGGCGACCCGGCCAGCGCCCTGCTCGAAGTGCTGGACCCCGAGCAAAACCACGCCTTCAGCGACCACTACGTGGAAGTGGACTTCGATTTGTCAGACGTGATGTTCGTGGCCACCAGCAACTCCATGAACATTCCGCCCGCGCTGCTGGACCGCATGGAAGTCATTCGCCTGTCGGGCTACACCGAAGACGAAAAAACCAGCATCGCCATGCGCTACCTGCTGCCCAAGCAGATGAAGACCAACGGCGTCAAAGAGGCGGAGCTGAGCGTCTCCGAAGACGCCGTGCGCGACATCGTGCGCTACTACACGCGCGAAGCGGGCGTGCGCTCGCTGGAGCGCGAAATCTCGCGTATCTGCCGCAAAGTCGTCAAGGGCCTGCAACTGGGGCAGCTGAAGCCGAAAGTGAAAGTCACGGCCAAAAACCTGGGCGACTTTCTGGGCGTGCGCAAGTTCACCTATGGCCGCGCCGAGCAGAACAACCAGATTGGCCAAGTCGTGGGCCTGGCCTGGACGGAAGTGGGCGGCGACTTGCTCACCATTGAAGCCGCCGCCATGCCCGGCAAAGGCAACATCCTGCGCACCGGCATGCTGGGCGATGTGATGAAAGAGTCCGTCGAAGCCGCCCGCACCGTCGTGCGCGCCCGCGCGCGCCGTCTGGGCATTGCCGACGACGCCTTTGAAAAGCTGGACATCCACCTGCACGTGCCCGACGGCGCCACGCCCAAAGACGGCCCCAGCGCCGGCGCGGCCATGACCACGGCCTTCGTCTCGGCGCTGACCGGCATTGCCGTGCGCGCCGACGTGGCCATGACGGGCGAAATCACCCTGCGCGGCGAAGTCACCGCCATCGGCGGCCTGAAGGAAAAGCTGCTGGCCGCGCTGCGCGGCGGCATCCGCAAGGTGCTCATCCCCGAAGAAAACGTGAAGGATTTGCAGGAAATTCCGGAAAACGTGAAAAACGGCCTGGAAATCATCCCCGTCCGCTGGATCGACCAGGTGCTCGAAACCGCCCTGGAACGCCTGCCCGCGCCGCTGCCCGACGCGCAGGCCGCTGCCGCCCCGCCGCTGCCTTCCGCCGCCGCCGTGGCGGCCGCTGCCAAAAAGCGAGTGCGCGGCGCGCGCGCGGACGCAACCCGGCACTGAGCCGCCTGTATCCCACCCGCAGCTCTGGAGCAATGAATAGAACAGCAGTCTGCGAAGCACTCAAAAACAGGAGCGGATTCAGGGGTCATCAAAACGGCTCCTGCGCTTTATGCACTAGGACATGACGCTATGGATAGAGGAGCAAAACAAGCCCGCCGCAGCCCATCCATTTCCTGCCAGCGCCTTTTTCGCCCCGCTTTTCTTGTCTTGCGCGGCCAGAATTTGGCACAGGCGTCTGCCACAGCCTTCACAGAAGCGCTAAAAAGCCCCGGCAAGAAACACGAAGCAAAGCGGTCATTTCGTAAAAACACGTAAAAATCGCTTGATAGCCGTTCTTGTTTGTCGCTATAATCGCTGCGGTTCTCCAAGCCTGCGCGGGTGAACGTGACCACCGACTTCCCCCTGCGCGAACCTCTCTGCGCCGGACCTGCACTTTGTCAGTGCGGTCCGGCTTTTTTATGCTGCGCGGAACCTGCCCGGTATCTACCGCCAGGCCGCGCCCGCTTTCATTCAGAACCCGTGCGGAGTCTGACCGTGAGGGAGCGCGAGGCGGGGCGGGCGGCAAGGCGCTAATCGCAGATGGCTTGGCGGCCTCCATCAAGGATTCGCAAAACCCAAAAGCGCCCAAGGCCGCGCTTTTCGCACTGACAGATAAATTGCGAACAGGTTTTCAGGAGCGGTAATCCGCATTGATGCTTACATATTCGTGGCTCAGGTCGCATGTCCAGACGGTTTCGCTGGCCGCGCCGCGCCCCAGGTTCACGCGCACGGTGATTTCGGGCTGTTTCATCACGCGCTGGCCGTCTTCTTCGCGGTAGTCCGGATGCCGCCCGCCGCGAGTGGCCACGTGCACGCCGTCCAGATACAGATCGATTTTTTCCGTGTCCAGATCGGCAATGCCCGCGTAGCCAATGGCCGCCAGAATGCGGCCCAGGTTCGGGTCGCTGGCGAAAAAGGCCGTTTTCACCAGCGGCGAGTGGGCGATGGCATAGGCCACCTGGCGGCACTCGGCGGCGTTTTGTCCGCCTTCCACCTGCACGGTGATGAACTTGGTCGCCCCTTCGCCGTCGCGCACGATGGCCTGCGCCAGCCAGCGCGCCACTTCCAGCAGGGCGGCAAACAGCGCCTGCCCTTCGGGCGACTGAAGCGACTGCACGGGCGCGTGCCCCGCCTTGTTCGTGGCGATGACGATGAAAGAGTCATTGGTCGAGGTGTCGCCATCGACCGTCACGCGATTGAAGGAGCTTTCGGCCAGCGCCCGCGCCAGCTGCGGCATCAGGCCGGGGGCCACGCATGCGTCGGTTGCCACAAAGCCCAGCATCGTCGCCATGTTGGGGCGGATCATGCCCGCGCCCTTGCTGATGCCCGTGACGGTCACTTGCGCGCCGCCCACGCTTGCTTTCACGCTGCGCGCTTTGGGCACGGTGTCCGTGGTCATGATGCCTTCGGCGGCCTTGAGCCAATGGGCAGGCTGCGCGTCCGCCAGCGCAGCAGGTAGGCCCGCTTGCAGGCGCTCTAGCGGCAGCGGCTCCAGGATCACGCCCGTTGAAAACGGCAGCACCTGCTGCGGCCGCACGCCCAGCTGCGCGGCCAGCGCGTCGCAGGTGCGGCGCGCCGCTTCCAGCCCTGCCGCGCCCGTGCCCGCGTTGGCGCAGCCCGTGTTGATGACCAAAGCGCGGATGTCCGCTCCGGCTCCTGCCGTCAGGTGCTCTCGGCACACCTGCACGGGCGCGGCGCAAAAACGGTTTTGCGTGAACACGCCGCCCACGCTTGCGCCTTCATCGAGCAGCATCACGGTCAAGTCCTTGCGCCCGGCCTTGCGGATGCCCGCCTCGGCCACGCCGATGCGCACGCCGCTGACAGGATGCAGGCTGGCCGCGTCTGGCGGCGAAAGATGGACTGGCATGGCAAAAACTCCTTTGTTATCGGGAAACAGGGAAAAACGCGCGGCTTCCAGCCACGGCAGGCGGGCGGCTCGCTATGCAAATGATAGTTACAGGCCGGATCAGGCCAGCTGGCGCGCCAGCGCCATGGCTTCTTCCACGCGCTCGACGGCGTGAATGGTCAGGCCCTCGAAAGCCTTGTCTTTTCTTTTGGGCGCGTTGGCCTTGGGCACCACGGCCACGCAAAAGCCGAGCTTGGCCGCTTCCTTCAGGCGCTCCTGCCCGCGCGGGGCGGGGCGCACTTCGCCGGCCAGGCCCACTTCGCCAAAGGCCAGAAAGCCTTTGGGCAGCGCCTTGCCGCGCAGGCTGCTGGTGATGGCCAGCATCACCGCCAGATCGGCCGCCGGTTCGCTGATGCGCACGCCGCCCACGGCGTTCACGAACACGTCCTGATCGCCCGTGGCCACGCCTGCGTGCCGGTGCAGCACGGCCAGCAGCATGGCTAGGCGGTCGCGCTCCAGCCCGACGGAAAGCCGCCGGGGGCTGGGGCCGCCGCTGTCCACCAGCGCCTGCACTTCCACCAGCAAGGGGCGCGTGCCTTCCAGCGTGACGAGCACGCAGCTGCCGGGCACCGGGTCGGCGTGCTGGCTCAAAAAAATGGCGCTGGGGTTGCTCACGCCCTTCAGGCCCTTTTCCGTCATGGCGAACACGCCGATTTCATTGACGGCGCCAAAGCGGTTCTTGATGGCGCGTATCAGCCGGAAGCTGCTGTGCGTGTCGCCCTCGAAGTAAAGCACCGTGTCCACCATGTGCTCCAGCACGCGCGGGCCGGCCAGCTGCCCGTCCTTGGTCACGTGGCCCACCAGCACGATGGCGCAGCCTTGCGCCTTGGCCCAGCGCGTCAGATGCGCGGCGCATTCGCGCACTTGCGCCACGCTGCCGGGGGCGCTGGTGAGCTGGTCGCTGTAAATCGTCTGAATCGAGTCAATCACCGCCACCGCAGGCTGCCGCGCGGCCAGCGTGGCCACGATTTTTTCAAGCTGGATTTCAGCCAGCACCGCCACTTGCGAGCCAGCCAGCCCCAGCCGGCGCGCGCGCAGCGCCACTTGCGCGCCGCTTTCTTCGCCCGTCACGTAAAGCGAAGGCACGCCCGCGCGCTGCAAGGCATCCAGCGCCTGGAGCAGCAGCGTGGATTTGCCGATGCCCGGATCGCCGCCCATGAGCACCACGCCGCCGGCGACGATGCCGCCGCCCAGTGCGCGATCCAGCTCGGCCTGGCCCGTGGGCGTGCGCGCCACGTCTTGCGCTTCGATGCTGGCCAGCGCCTGCGCGTCTGACGCGGGGGCCAGCGCTGCGAAGGCCGCGCCCAGCCGGTTCTTGCCGCCGCCTGCGGGCGCTTGCGCCACGGTTTCCACCAGGCTGTTCCACGCCCCGCACGAGGGGCACTTGCCCAGCCAGCGCACGCTGGCGGCCCCGCATTCGTTGCAGGCGTAGGTGGTCTTGCTGCGGCTCATGGGGCGGCGATGGTAGCGGCGCGGCAAGCGCCCGGCCCGCCGCCTCAGACGGCCGCCGCCCAGCCTGCCATGCGGAGCCAGAAGGGCCTGGGCGGGCCGCGCCTTTGATCTGTTGAAAACGAGCGATCCTGCCCGCCGGAAGATAAAGAAAACAGGAGCAAAAACAAGGCCTATGAAATGCCGTTCAGCGCCCTATTCACTAGGACCTCATGCTGCGAATAAAGGAGCAAAAAAGACCGTCCGCCTGCCGCCTGCCCTCCGTCTGCCGCGAAGCCGTGAACAGGCTCTCAGGTATTGGAGACGGTGATGGTCGGAAAGCGGCTGGAATAGTCCTTGGCCTGTTCGGCCACCTTCACGGCGATGCGGCGGGCGATGGCGCGGTAGGTGGCGGCCTCGGCGCTGTCGGGCGCGGCCGCCACGGTGGGGCAGCCGCTGTCGGCCTGCTCGCGGATGGACAGCGACAGGGGCAGGCCGCCCAGGTAGTCCACCTTGTATTCCTCGGCCATGCGCTGGCCGCCGCCCGCGCCGAAGATGTGCTCTTCATGCCCGCACTGCGTGCAGCGGTACACGGCCATGTTTTCCACCACGCCCAGAATGGGCACGCCCACTTTTTCAAACATGGCGATGCCCCGGCGCGCGTCCATCAGGGCGATGTCTTGCGGCGTGGTGACGATGACCGCGCCGGTGACGGGCGCGCGCTGGCTGATGGACAGCTGCACGTCGCCCGTGCCGGGGGGCATGTCCACGATGAGGTAGTCCACGTCGTGCCAGGCCGTCTGGCGCATGAGCTGGTCCAGCGCCTGCGTGACCATCGGGCCGCGCCAGATCATGGCCTGCCCCTGCTTGACCATCAGGCCGATGGAGTTCACCTGCACGCCGTGGCCGATGAGCGGCTGCATGGCCTGGCCGTCATGCTCGGGCGAGCCGTGCACGCCCATCATGGTGGGCTGGCTGGGGCCGTAGATGTCGGCGTCAAGCATGCCCACGCGCGCGCCTTCGGCGGCCAGCGCCAGCGCCAGATTGGCCGCCGTGGTGCTCTTGCCCACGCCGCCCTTGCCGGAAGCCACGGCGATCATGTTTTTCACGCCCGGCAGCAGCGGCACGCCGCGCTGCACGCTGTGGGCGATGATTTTGAAATCCACATTCGCCGTGGCCTGCTGCACGCCGGGCACGCTGAGGGCGGCGTCTTCCAGCATTTGGCGGATGGGGGCAATCTGGCTGCGCGCGGGGTAGCCCAGCGTCACGTCAAAGCTCACGCTGGCGCCTTGCGCGCGCAGGTTTTTCAGCAGCTTGGTGGAAACGAAATCCTTGCCCGTGTTCGGGTCGATCACGCTTTGCAGCGCGGCCATCAGGGCGGCCTGGTCCATGCTCATGGGAAGTGTCCTTGCGGGAGTTGTTTCAATGGGCGCGGCAGTCTATCCGTGAGGGGTGAAACCCTAAAATCAGTGGCTTTTCTTCAACTGTCTGCAAATACAGCCATGAACCCGCGCCGCATATTCGTCACCACCGCCTTGCCGTATGCCAATGGCACGTTTCACATCGGCCACATCATGGAATACATCCAGGCCGATATCTGGGTGCGCACGCAACGCATGCTGGGCCATCAGGTGGATTTCGTGGGCGCAGATGACGCGCACGGCGCGCCCATCATGATTGCCGCCGAAAAGGCCGGAAAAACCCCGCAGCAATTCGTGGCCGATATTGCAGCGGGCCGCAAACAGTATCTGGACGGCTTTCTCATCCGCTACGACAACTGGCACAGCACCGACAGCGCCGAAAACATTGAATTATCCCGGGCCATTTACAAGGATCTGAAAGCCGCCGGCTTGATTGAAGTGCGCGCCATCGAGCAGTTTTTTGACCCGCAAAAAGGCATGTTTTTGCCCGACCGGTATATCAAGGGCGAATGCCCCAAATGCCGCGCGCCCGACCAGTATGGCGACAACTGCGAAGTCTGCGGCGCCGTTTATGCGCCCACCGACCTGGGCCATCCCTATTCGGCGCTCACCGGCGCAAAGCCCGAATTGCGCAGCAGCGAGCATTTCTTCTTCCGCCTCTCGGACGCGCGCTGCGTGCAATACCTGCAAGACTGGACGCAAAACGGGCGCCTTCAGCCCGAAGTGGCCAACAAGGCGCGCGAATGGTTTGCCGAAGACGAAAACGGCAAGCCCAAACTGGGCGACTGGGACGTCAGCCGCGACGCGCCTTATTTCGGCATTGAAATACCGGATGCGCCCGGAAAATACTTTTACGTGTGGCTGGACGCGCCCGTGGGTTATCTGGCCAGCCTGAAAAACCTGCTGGAAAAGCGCGGCGAAAGCTACGACGAATACATGAAAAACCCCCATCTGGAGCAGGTGCATTTCATCGGGAAAGACATCATTACTTTCCACACCCTTTTCTGGCCCGCCATGCTGCATTTTTCAGGGCGGAAAGCGCCGGATAATGTATTCGTTCACGGCTTTCTCACCGTCAATAACGGCGAGAAAATGAGCAAAAGCCGCGGCACCGGGCTGGATCCGCTCAAATACCTGAACCTGGGCATGAATGCCGAATGGTTGCGCTATTACCTGGCAGCCAAGCTTTCGGCGCGCAATGAAGATATTGATTTCAATGCCGAAGATTTCATGCTGCGCGTCAATGCCGATTTGATTGGCAAATACATCAACATCGCCAGCCGCGCCGCCGGCTTCATCACCAAACGCTTTGACGGCCGGCTGGGCGAAGTCTCGGCAGATGGCGACGCCCTGCTGTGCCACCTGCAAGATGCGGCCCCTGCCATCACCGCGCTGCTGGCCGGGCGCGAATACGGCAAGGCCGTGCGCGAAATCATGGCCCTGGCCGACCGCGTGAACGAATACGTCGATCAGAACAAGCCCTGGGAGCTGGCCAAGCAGCCCGGCATGCAAGGCCGCCTGCACGACGTGTGCACCACCTGCATTCAGGCGTTTCGCCTGCTCACCATCTTGCTCGCGCCCGTGCTGCCGCGCCTGGTCGAATGCGTGGGCCAGTGGCTGCATGCCCCCTTTGACCGCTTTGCCGCTGCCCGCCAGCGCCTGCCCGCCGGCCACGCCATCGGCGAATACAGGCACCTCATGCAGCGCGTGGAAGCCGGGCAGCTCCAGGCGCTTTTCGCGCCCGCCGAACTGGCCCAAGAGCCGCCTGCCGAGTCCGCCCATGCGGCCAGCGCAGACGGCGGCGCGCCAGGCGGCGAGCCGGTGGCCGATGTCATCACCATTGACGATTTCGCCAAAATCGACCTTCGCATTGTCCGCATCGTGGATTGCGAAGCCGTGCAAGGCAGCAAAAAGCTGTTGCGCCTGACGCTGGATGCGGGCGAAGGACGCACCCGCAACGTCTTCAGCGGCATCGCCAGCGCCTACAAGCCCGAAGACCTCAAGGGCAAGCTCACCGTCATGGTGGCCAACCTTGCGCCGCGCAAGATGAAATTCGGCGTGAGCGAAGGCATGGTGCTGGCCGCCAGCCACGCCGACGAAAAAGCCCATCCCGGCATCTACGTGCTCGAACCCTGGCCCGGCGCGCAGCCCGGCATGCGCGTGCGCTGAACGCGCCCTCGGCCCCTAAACGCACACCAGCCAGCATGCCCGGCCGGCTGCCGCCAGGGTGAACCACAGCCTGGCTACCCGGTGGGCGATCACTTCGTGGATGGAAACAACAAGGTGGTTTCCATTCCAGACCTTGCTCCGAGCATGTTGCGCGACGAGCAGAGCGGCTTTGACGCCGCCATCTACCGCAATGACCAGGGGCAATATGTCGTTGCCTTCCGTGGCACGGACCAATGGTTCGGGCCGGAAGGGGCGGATATCAAAGCCAACGGCGGACAAGCCCTGGGCCTGACGACGGAGCAATACGAGCAAGCGAAATTCTTGGCACGGAGCGCTGTTAGAGCCTTCGGCAAAGGCAACGTGATTTTCACAGGTCACTCCCTGGGCGGCGGCCTGGCTTCGGCGGCCATGCTGGCCACGGGCGCGCCGGGCGTGACCTTCAATGCGGCGGGCCTGAGCGACAACACCCTGCGCAGCCTGAATCCGGGCAAGACGCCCAACGCCATACGCGAAGGGCTGGCTGGCAGCGGCCAGATCCGCCGCTACAACGTGGAAGGCGAGCTGCTGACGGGCTTGCAGCAGGGTGCAATGCTCGCGCCCGACGCCGTGGGGCATGAGCTGCGCCTTGCCGCGCCCAGAGGCGCTTGCTGCAACCCCGTGGAACTGCATGGCGGCAAGGGCGACGGCCAGGCTTATGTGGAAGCCCTGCGCGAAAACACGCCTTACCGCGCCGCAGACAAGCCGCTATCGCTTTCCGCCCTTGAGCATTACATGGAAGCCAACTTCAACTTCCTGGCGTCAGCGGGCAGCAATGCTTTTGAAGCCGGCTCCAACGCAGGCCGGGTTTTTGCAGAAAAAGGCCAGGCGCTTGACTATATTGCCCGGAATGAAATGGCCCAGGGGCGCGTGCTGCCGGGCAGCCTTCGGGCCGTGGGCGAGGCGGCCGATGGCATTCTGGACGCGGGCGCGGGCCTTGTCAGGCAAGGCGGCAATTTCGCAGGCGACGCCATGCGCGAAGGCGCTTCGCTTTTGGGCAATGCGCTGCGCGGCGCGGGCAAGGCCACGGGACAGGAAGCCTCATTCAATCAAGCCGCCCTGCGGGTTGAGACGGCAGGCGAGCGCGCCAATGCGCTGATTGATGGCGCGAGCCATGAAGCCGCCGTGCTGGCGGACAAGGCGGGCGACGAAGCCAAACGGGCCGCCAGCGAGGCGGCGGATGACGTGAAGCGGACAAGCGACAAGCTGTCGCAAGGCGTGCGATGGCTGGGCGAGAAGACCGTTCAAGGCGCAGTGTGGACGATTGAAAAGACGGTTCAAGGTGCAGAGTTGGCGGCTGAAAAAGCCATTCAAGGCGCAGTGTGGACGATTGAAAAAACGGTTCAGGGTGCGCAGTGGGTGGCCGGGAAGACGACGCAAGGCGTTCAGTGGCTGGCTGAAAAGACCAGGGCCGTTGGCGGCGCCATCAGCCAGGGCGCACAAAAGGCGCGCGACGCCATTGCCGAAGCGGGCCGGACGATTGCGGGCCTGTTCAACAGATAAGCTGCGCTTCCGGCCCGGCGAGAAAGACATCCGGCTGAGGGCGCTTTCCATCGCTTTCCGGGCCGCTGTTTCTCTGTTTTTCCTTTCATCTTTCACGCAACACATGATGCGCAAACGCAGGCTGCTTTTATCCGCGCTGGCCGTGCTGGCCGTCTCGGCCTGCGGTCAGCCAGACACGGACATGAGCAACGGAAAATTCGCAACGCCCAAAGACGCGGCGCTGTACCAGGCGGCGGCCAGGGGCGACTTGGCGCAGGCGCGCCAGCTGCTGGCCGAAGGCGCGAGCCTCAATAGCCGCAACGCCAGGGAAATGACGCCGCTGGACGTGGCGATGGTGGAAGGCAACCGCCGCGCCTTCGAGAGCCTGCTGGATCTGGGCACGGACCCCACATGGCTGGGCGATGCGCGGGACACCTCCATGCACCTGGCTGCCATCCTGCATGACAGCCGCTGGCTGGCTGCGCTGCTCAAGCGGGGCTTTTCCACTGAAGTCAAGAACGCGCTGGGCGAAACGCCCCTGTTTGGCGCCTTGGGGCCTGAAACCCAGTCCAATGTGCAGCTGCTGCTGGATGCCGGGGCCAATGTGCATGCGCGCTCGAAGGATGGCCGGACGCTGCTGCATCATGCCGCGCTGATTGGCAGCTACGATGACCTCCTGCGCCTGCTGGACTTGGGCGTCGATCCGCGCGCGGTGAACGAGGCAGGCAATACGTTCCAGCGCTACTTCTTCATGGGGCCGCGCAATCCGGAAACAGAGAAAAAAGTGCGCGCCTGGCTGAGCGCCCACGGCATTGCCGTGGAAGACCAGATGTGATTGCGGCGGCCTGCGGGCCGTGGCTTCAGACTCTTGCCGTTTGAATGGGGCCTGCCAGAGCGGCAGGCCTTTTTCTTGGGTGGTGCAGGTAGAGCAGTATTAAAAAGAGGAGCGCGAGACGCCATCTTTATTCGTCAAATTTGCTCCTGTTCTTAATTCACTCTGAATCGGTGTCTTCGGCTTCAGAATCTGTCCAGCGCCTGGCCGTGAGGAGCGAAAGCGCGGGAATCGGGATGTACCGCAAGACGCAGACGGGCCTCGCAGCCCGGCAAGGATTTGCAAGGCCCACGAGCGCCCGAGGCCACGTCCAAAGGCGTACTTCTCGCATCGCATCCAGGGGCAGCTTTTGAGCAAGTTTCAAAGTTCCAAAACCACCGGAAAGCGGGCCGCCAGCCCGCTTTTTCATGCCCAAATTGGCCGTAAGCCCTGATGGAACGGGCGCAAGCTGCTATCGAAGCAGGAGCAATCTGCAGCCTGCCAGCCGCTGCGAAAGGCTCGGGAGCGCGCAGGCGCGTGACGCCGCAGAATTGCCCCTTTTTCCGCCTTCCGGCCCGCCAAAAACCGTTTCATGTTCCGCTTTTTTGAAAACCGCCTTGATTTCTACCCCGCCGCCGAGCCGGCCTTGCCGCCCAGGCGGCTCGTGCCGTTCGTGTGGGCCTGCACGCAGGGCATGCGCGGCCTGATCGCGCTGCTGACCGTGCTGGCAGCCTTGCGCGCGGCGTTTGACGCGCTGCTGTTCGCACTGCTGGGCCGCGTGGTGGACTGGATCGGCCAGGCCGATCCGGCCCATTTCTGGGCCGGGCACGGCCCTGCGCTGGCGGCGCTGGCGGCGGTGCTGCTGTCATCCATTGTGCTGATTGCGCTGCACACGCTGGTGCAGCACCAGGCGCTGGCCATCGGCTTTCCGATGCGGCTGCGCTGGAACTTTCACCGCCTGATGCTGAGGCAGAGCCTGTCTTTCTACGCCGACGAATTCGCCGGGCGCGTGGCCGCCAAAGTCATGCAAACGGCGCTGGCCGTGCGCGATGTGATGCTCACCGCCGTTGATGTCGTCATCGGCATGGGCGTTTACATGCTCACCCTCCTGGCTCTCACGGCGGGCATGGACTGGCGGCTGATGCTGCCTTTTGCCCTGTGGGCGCTGGCCTACGGGCTGGCGTGCGGGTATTTCGTGCCCCGGCTGGGCCGCGCCGGCAAGGAGCAGGCCGACGCCCGCAGCCTGATGACCGGGCGCGTGACCGACGCCTACACCAACATCGCCACCGTCAAGCTCTTTTCCCACAGCCAGCGCGAAGCGGCCTACGCCCGCGAAGCGATGCAGGCGTTCCAGATCACCGGCCAGGTGCAAATGCGCCTGATCAGCGCGTTTGAGATCGTCAATCACGCGCTCATCATGCTGCTGATGCTCTCGGCCGGCGGGCTGTCGCTGTGGCTGTGGTCGCGCGGCGAAACCGGCGCAGGCGCGGTGGCCGCCGTCATCGCCATGTCGCTGCGCCTGGCGGGCATCAGCCACTGGGTCATGTGGGAATTTGCCCGCCTGTTTGAAAACATCGGCACCGTGCAAGACGGCATCAGCGCCCTGACGCAAACGCCCGCCGTGGCCGACGCGCCCCAGGCCCGCCCCCTGGCCGTCACGCGCGGCGACGTGCGCTTTGAAAACGTGAGCTTCGCCTACGAAGCAGGCAGCGGCGGCAGCAAACCCGTCATCAGCGGGCTGAACCTGCACATCCGCCCCGGCGAAAAAGTAGGGCTAGTGGGGCGCTCCGGCGCGGGCAAATCCACGCTGGTGAACCTGCTGCTGCGCTTTCACGACGTGCAAGGCGGGCGCATCCTCATCGACGGGCAAGACATCGCCCACGTCACGCAAGAAAGCCTGCGCGCGGCCATCGGCATGGTCACGCAAGACACCTCGCTGCTGCACCGCTCCATGCGCGACAACATCCTGTATGGCCGCCCTGATGCCAGCGAAGAACACATGCGCGTTGCCGCCAGCCGCGCCCAGGCCAGCGACTTCATCGAACAACTGGCTGACCTTCAAGGCCGCAGCGGCTATGACGCGCACGTAGGCGAACGCGGCGTCAAACTCTCCGGCGGCCAGCGCCAGCGCGTGGCCATCGCGCGCGTCATGCTCAAAGACGCGCCCATCCTGCTGCTGGACGAAGCCACCAGCGCGCTTGACAGCGAAGTGGAAGCGGCCATCCAGCAAAGCCTGGAAACCCTCATGCAAGGCAAAACCGTGATTGCCATCGCCCACCGTCTGTCCACCATCGCCGCGCTGGACCGCCTCATCGTCATGGACGCCGGCCGCATCGTCGAGCAAGGCACCCACGCCCAGCTGCTGGCCCAGGGCGGTCTCTACGCGCGCCTGTGGGCACGGCAAAGCGGCGGCTTTCTGGGCGGCGAGCCGGATGCCGCTGGCTGAAAGCCGGTTCAGCATCTGGCCGTGAGGAGCGAAAGAGCGGGCTGGGTTGCAAAGCCGCAGACCGCCCGGGGCCGCCGCCTTCACACTAAAGCTTCAAGAGCAATGGTCACAAAGCGGGAGGCCATGAGCGGTACCGAATACGCAAAATTTGCTCTTTTATTAATAGCGCGATGTCCTAGTGGAAATTGCGCAAGGCGGCATTCAGACCCCCTTCGATTTGCTTTTTTTTTGATACTCTCCGGCGGGCGCGTCAGCTTTTTGGGTTGGTTTGCGAGGCATTGATGCCTGAAATTACGGCGAAAGCGCCAAACCTAGAATCCGGCCGCATGACGTTTACCCAGATGCTCGCAGCGGCCAGCCAGGCCAGGCAGTCCCTTTTGTGCGTGGGGCTGGACCCGGACCCTGCCCGCTTTCCGGCCGGCATGACGCCAGCGGCGGAAAGCTTTTTTGACTTCTGCGCGGCCATCGTGGACGCCACGGCGGACGTGGCCGCCGCTTTCAAGCCGCAAATCGCCTACTTCGCTGCACACGGCGCAGAGCGCCAGCTTCAGCGCCTGATTGCGCACGTGCGCCAGGCTGCGCCGGGCGTACCCGTCATCCTGGATGCCAAGCGCGGCGACATTGGCGCCACGGCCCGGCAATACGCGCGCGAAGCTTTCGAGCGCTACGGCGCCGATGCCGTCACGCTCTCGCCCTTCATGGGCTTTGATTCCATCGAGCCGTATCTGGACTACGCGGACAAAGGGCTGTTTTTGCTGTGCCGCACCTCCAACCCCGGCGGAGACGATTTGCAAGCCCTGCCGCTGGCCCTGCCCGGCCAGCCGCGCCTGTTTGAGCACCTGGCGCAACTGGCGCAAGGGCCGTGGAATGTGAACGGGCAGCTGGGCCTGGTGGTGGGCGCCACGCGCGCGCATGAAGTGGCGCGCGTGCGCGAAATGGCGCCTGCGCTGCCCCTGCTCATTCCGGGCGTGGGCGCGCAAGGCGGCGACGCGGCCGCCACCGTGCGCGCCGGCTGGCGCCCCGGCGGGCCGGTGGTCATCAACAGCTCCCGCGCCATTCTTTACGCCAGCAGCGACGCCAACTTTGCCGACGCCGCCCGCGCCGCCGCGCTGGCCACGCGCGCGCAACTGCAAGCGGCCCTGCCTGCGGGCGCGGTTTTGTAAAGGTTCATGAAAAAGATTGAGGGCAGCGCTTTTCAAAAGCATTTTCCCGAAAACGTTTTCTTATCTGCCCATTCCTGACCGGATGGATTTTTTGACAACCCGATTGAAATAACAGGAGACATGAATGAGCGCGCCTGAAAACCAAAAACCTTCACTCTGGGCCGTGGGCCTGATGCTGTTCGCCCTGTTTTTTGGCGCGGGCAACCTGATTTTCCCGGCTTTTCTGGGGCAGCAGGCTGGCAGCAATTGGCTTTCGGCCATGTCAGGCTTTTTGCTGACCGGCGCGGGGCTGCCACTGCTGGGCGTGATTGCCATCGGCTATTCCGGCTCGCGCGATGTGCAGGATTTGGCCTCGCGCGTCACGCCCTGGTATGGCGTGGCTTTTGCCGCCGTGCTGTATTTGGCCATCGGCCCGCTTTTTGCCACGCCGCGCACGGCAACCGTCACGTTTGAAATCGGCGTCACGCCTTTTATCGGGCCAGAGCACAAAACCATGGCGCTGGCGATATTCAGCGCCTTTTTCTTTGGCGTGACTTATTGGCTGTCCATTTCGCCCGGCAAGCTGGTAGACCGCATTGGCAAAGTGCTCACGCCCGCGCTGCTGGCCACCATTGCCGTGCTGGTGGGCTACGCGGCCTTCAACCCGATGGGCGAGCTGCAGGCGGCGCAAGGCGGCTTTGCAGACAGGCCCTTCGTCACGGGCGTGCTCGAGGGCTATCAGACGATGGACGCGCTGGCCTCGCTGGTGTTCGCCATCATCGTGATTGACGCCGCGCGCGCCCTGGGCGTGCGCAACCGCGCGCAGCTGCTGGCCACCACCACTGTTGCGGGCGCCGTGGCTGCCGCCTGCTTGGCCGTGGTGTATCTGCTCATTGGCTACATGGGCGCAACCAGCGTGGCCGGGCTGGGCCTTCAGGAAAATGGCGCCGCCGTGCTTTCAAAAACCGCGCAGCATTATTTCGGCATGGGCGGCAATGTCTTGCTGAGCGCGATCGTGTTTCTGGCCTGCCTGAGCACTGCCGTGGGGCTGATTATTTCCTGCTCCGAATATTTCAACCGCCTGCTGCCAGCGGTTTCATATAAAACCTTTGTCGTGATTTTCACGCTGGTTTCGATGGCGTTTGCCAACAAAGGGCTTTCAGGAATTATCAGCATTTCCGTTCCAGTACTGATGCTGCTTTACCCGCTGACGGTAGTCATTATCTTGCTGGCTTTTCTGAACAACTGGTTTGGCGGCAGCCGGGTTGTTTATGTTTGCACCATTTTTGCCACTTTGGTCGTGGGTGTGCTGGACGCCTGGAAGGCGGCTTTCAGCTTCGCGCCGGAAACGGCCGCGCTGATTAACAGCATTTTCCCGCTCTACGACATTGGCATGGGCTGGCTGCTGCCAGCCACCGCTGGTTTCGTGCTGGGCCTGGTTCTGAAGACGGCCATTGGCAAGAAAGGCTGAGATTCTGTTCAGAGTCTGTCCGCAGGCGTGAAAAGCGCGGACCCGGATGGTTTGCGGCGTCGCAAGTGCCTTGCTGGGCCGCAAAAGGGGCATCACCCACTGCGGTTAGCGCCCTGCTGCCATCCCGATTCTTCTCTTTTGCCCTTACGGCCAGCCACGGCACATCAAAAACAGAAGCAAATTTAGGTGGGCGAAAACGCTGTGTTGCGCAGTTTCTACTAGGACATCTAGCTATTAGAATAGGAGCAAATATCCTGTTTCGCTGCAGGCCCAGCCCTGCCGCAGCTGCGCAAGGCATGTTTCTGCATGGCGACGCCAGCATGGCAATTGCCTGACAAATATGCCGCGAATGTGTTGCGGATGGCCATAAGATGTCAAAATCGCGCCTGTGCTTCTTTCTGCAACCCGTTCTCATCGAAAAGGAGTCCGTCATGCCCGTATCCGATTTCGCTGCCTGGTGGATTGCCGCCGGTCTTCTGGTGGCCGCTGAAATGTTCACCGGCACGTTTTACCTGCTCATGCTGGCCGTTGGCATGACGGCGGGGGCGGTGGCCGCGCATCTGGGGCTGTCGCAAACGGCGCAAATGGCGGCGGCGGCCATTGTCAGCGCCGCAGCGGTGTTTGCCTGTTACTGGATACGCCAGCGGCGCGGGCGCGATTTGTCGCCTGGAGCAGACCCCAGCGTGAATTTCGATATTGGCGAAACGGTGGAAGTGCGCGCGTGGAAGGCCGATGGCACCGCCTCCGTGCGCTACCGTGGCGCGCCGTGGACGGCCATTTGCCGCCCGGGCGCCGCGCCTGCACCGGGGCCGCACCGCGTGGCCGAAATCGTTGGCAGCCGCCTGCTGGTTGATCCCGTCTGATTCACCCGCTTTCTTCAACCCCAGCCAGAAAGGCCATCATGGAAATCGCCATCATCGCGCTCGTTGTCGTCATCATCGCCGCCAAATTCACCATCAAAATCGTGCCGCAACAAAACGCCTGGATTGTCGAGCGCCTGGGCAAATACGAAGCCACGCTTTCGCCTGGTTTCAACGCCATCCTCCCCTTTGTTGACCGCGTGGCCTACAAGCACAGCCTCAAGGAAATTCCGCTGGATGTGCCCAGCCAGGTTTGCATCACGCGCGACAACACGCAGCTGCAAGTGGACGGCATCCTCTACTTTCAGGTGACGGACCCCATGCGCGCCAGCTATGGCTCCAGCAATTACGTCATGGCCATTTCGCAGCTGGCGCAAACCACGCTGCGCAGCGTGATTGGCCGGCTGGAGCTGGACAAGACTTTTGAAGAGCGCGACATGATCAACGCCAAGGTGGTGGAAGCCGTGGATGAAGCTGCGCTCAATTGGGGCGTGAAGGTGCTGCGCTATGAAATCAAGGACCTGACGCCGCCCGCCGAAATCTTGCGCGCCATGCAGGCGCAAATCACGGCCGAGCGCGAAAAGCGCGCCGTCATCGCCACGTCTGAAGGCAAGCGGCAAGAGCAAATCAACCTGGCCGAAGGCCAGAAACAGGCTGCCATTGCCAAGTCAGAAGGCGAAAAGCAGGCGCAAATCAACAACGCGCAAGGCGAAGCGGCCGCCATTACCGAAGTGGCCAACGCCACGGCTGCCGCTCTCATGCGCGTGGCCGAAGCCATCCGCCAGCCCGGCGGCCAGGAAGCCGTGCAGCTCAAAGTGGCCGAAAAGGCCGTGGATGCCTACAGCCGCGTGGCCTTTGACGCCAAAACCACGCTCGTGGTACCCAGCAATATGACGGAGGTTTCGGCCCTCATCAGCTCCGCCATGAAAATGGTGCAGGCCAACAAGAGCTGAAAGCCGCTAGAATTCGCCGTTTTCCCCCATTCAGGAGAGATGGATGAGTGGTTTAAGTCGCACGCCTGGAAAGCGTGTGTAGGTCAATAGCCTACCGCGGGTTCGAATCCCGCTCTCTCCGCCACTTGCCAAGCCCGGCCCATTTACGTTGGCCGGGCTTTTTTCTTGCCTGATGCAGACGCTTAGCCTGAGAGTTTGTCATCCAATCCTGCTCATGCCGCATGATCAGGAGCATGACATGCCGCTACGCTTTGACAGATACCCAATGAGAGCGCATTCAGGCCCTTTTGCCCGGCAGGGCTGGCCTGCGGGGGCGCCTCCCGCAGTCAACCGTCGCCTGTTTGTCGATGCCGAGCTCTATTGCTGCTGCGCCGGGATGCCTCGGCGCAATCTGCCGGAGCGCTTTGGCGACTTTCGCGTCATTCATCTGCACCATTCGCGCCGGAGCCGATCGGACCCGTTCGAGTGTGCGGCAGCGCGTGTTCCAGGCCATGGTTCAGGATGCGGACAATGAATAGGCCATGATCGACTCGGCATTCGCGCGGGCGCATCAGCACAGCGCAGGGGCGAAAAACAAGCCTGTCAGGCCATTGGGCGTAGCCGAGGAGCTTAGGCGCCAGGAATGACGCCACGGTGGAGGCCATGGACAACCCACGACCTTTCCCTGACGCCCGGACAGGCGCACGTTCTGCAAGGAGCTGATGCGCTGCTGCCATGCATTCAGGGTCGCACGATCATTGCTGGCAAGGGCGATGGCCTGCATGAGCGAATCATTGAGCCACTGGTGGCTGCAGGCAAGCAGGCGCTTACTGCGCAGCGCGAACCGGAGGCAACGCCAATGGGATAGGGGTCTATACAAGCAGGGCGTGCCACGTTATTGAGGACTTCTTTACCGAACTCAAGCAGTATCGAGAGCCATCGCCAAGCGCTACGACAAGACAGCATGCGCCTTCCTGGGGAGCATTTATCTGGCCGCAGCCATCCCTGAATGATTTGACGGCACGCCATAGAGGAAGAAAAAAGCTGACGTGGCGAAGCAGGGAACCAGAAGATGTGAACGAGAAAGGTATCATGCAAATTTGCCACCAGGCTCTTGCACAAGCAGCAATTTTGAAGCATAATTAGAAGCTTCACTCAAGGAGGGGTGGCCGAGTGGTTAATGGCAGCAGACTGTAAATCTGCCGGTTTACACCTACGCTGGTTCGAATCCAGCCCCCTCCACCATCTGTCACGCAGAAATGCGCAGCAGGAAGGTGCGGGAGTAGTTCAATGGTAGAACCTTAGCCTTCCAAGCTAATGACGCGGGTTCGATTCCCGTCTCCCGCTCCAAAAGCCGGCGCAAAGTATGGCGTTGCGAAGCATGTTTGCCCTTGTGGCTCAGTGGTAGAGCACTCCCTTGGTAAGGGAGAGGTCGCGGGTCCGATTCCCGCCAAGGGCACCAATTCCATCAAGTGTTGTCAAGTCAACTTTTTCGGAGCTGAAAAATGGCGAAAGAGAAATTCGAGCGGACGAAGCCGCACGTAAACGTAGGCACGATTGGTCACGTTGACCACGGCAAGACCACGCTGACGGCGGCGAT
>NZ_JARVII010000012.1:0-80530 GCF_029813755.1 Ottowia cancrivicina
GCGCGCTTTGCGCCCATCTTCCAGCGTCATGGAGCCAGAAGCGCTGCATGAAATCATGGTTAGCTTATGCGTCCAGTCCCAGCGGCTAATTTGCCGCGCTTTTGAAAAATAGCGCCGCACTGTAGCGGCGTCCGGATGAAATGTATTGCAATCCGGCTCCCCTATTCCCTTTTTGCTCTCACTATAACGTTCCACCTGAATTGTCTTGATGGGCGGCAGTGACGAAGGGCATAGCGTGATCCTATCGTCAGCAAAGTCCTCTTCCAAGACTTTTACACAGGAATCATGAATAGTCATTTGCTGGGCCAAAGATATGTTGCCAGACGCCAGAATGAAAGGCAGGAAAGCTAGCCATTTGAAATTCATGACGATTTATCTCCATCGAGTTGTCAGCGCTTCCGAACCTGTTTTGCGAGAAACCGTTGAATGAGCAAAAACTTCCGATTCTGGTATTGAATATTCACCGTGCGGATTTCTGGCGGGGCATTGGGGCTTATGTGTCTCATCGTCTCCAAAATAAATTGCCTTCATGCACTGCGCATGAAGGCCATGGTTGAAATAGCCGCTTGTTACCAGAATGGCGGAAAACCGCAATCCGCTTTCGAGCAAAAGAGGAAGAATTTCTGGTATGGCTCTCCTTCAATAGTGACGAGTGCCGAGCGGTTGGGGCTAAGGCCCCAGCGCGCTTTGCGTCCATCTTCCAGCGTCATTGAGCCAGAAGCCTCGCATGTAATCCAAATGAGCTTATGCATCCAGTCCTGGTCACTGATTTGCTGCGCTTTCGAGAAATAGCGCCGCACTGTAGCGGCATCTGGCCTGAATGTATTGCAGTCTGGCTCTTGCGCCTTTGCATCACCACTGCTGCCTTCCACGTGAATGGTCTTGATGGGCGGCAGTGACGAGGGGCATAGCGTGATCCTATCGTCAGCAAAGTCCTCTTCCAAGACTTTTACACAGGAATCATGGATAGTCATTTGCTGGGCCAAAGATATGTTGCCAGACGTCAGAATGAAAGGCAGGCAGACTAGCCATTTGAAATTCATGACGTTTTATCTCCATCGGGCTGTCAGCGCTTCCGAACCTGTTTTACGGGAAACCGTTGGATGAGCAAAAACTTCCGATTCTGGTATTGAAAATTCGCTGCGTAGCTGCTGCGTCAGCCATTGAAGGGACTCATTCTGCTGGGCTGTAACTTGCTCAAATACCAAATATTTGTCCTTGGTTTTACTTTCTTTAATTTCGTGCCTCATCTGGCTAGCAGCATCAGCCGACAGATTTTCATATTTCAGCGTCTTCCCGTCTGTGGTGGTGGTAATCAGGAAGTTGAAACTGCCATCCGGATTACGGGTTTCCTGATGACTTTTGGCCTTGTAAGCCATGCCTACCAGTTCAATTCCAATGGAGTCGCTATTGGAGGGGAAGCGCTCCCCCGCCGGTTTCTTGCTTTCCCGCTGGTTTTCTTTTGTAGGGTTGTGTTTTTCATTCAGCTTCGTTTCTTCAGGCGAGCAACTCTTTTCTTGTGCGCAGCGGCTTCTAAGTGGCCCCACATGGTTTGTTTTCCGCTTCAGCGAAGCCGTCTGATAAATGGTTCCGTCCTTGTCAATCAGAAAGTGCGCGCCATTGGCCTCGTCCTGTGCATAACTATTCAGGGTGGAAGAAACCGATGGCGAGTTCGTCTGGTGGACAATTAACCCATTCACCTTTGGCATTTCCATACGCTCAATCTTCGGGCTGATGGTTTCGCGCCCTGCCGCCGTTTTCAGCAGCACCCTTTCATGCTGGACGTGGCCTTTGTCGTCAATGTTGAGCTGGGAGGCGCCGGTTGCCGCGCCTTTGGCGTTTGCCGCTGCGGCTTGCTGCTGGGCCAGGGGCGGGCGGGCATCGCGCGCCATTCGTGTGAGCGTCTGGCTGTTGCCGGGCGTGGAAGTGCTGGAGGCTGGCTGCGGGCTGGCTGCGCCGGTGGGCTGCGGCTGGGGCGCATCGGGCAGGGATTGAAGGCTGCCGCGGGAGGCAGTGCTGGATATTCCGTTCATGGCCATGATTGCTCCTTGATGAAAAACCCTGACATTCGGGCAGGCTGAAGGTTATACGTAATATTTATTCCTTGCAATATGTATGTTTCATTTATTGTTTATTTGTTTGTGAAGTTTGTTAACCGTCATTTTTTGCAAGCCATTCTGGCATTCAGCTTCTTTGCCACCGCTTTTGTGGAATTCGATTTCAAGGAGAAAAGGCGAAGGACTTGAATGGCAAGGCGGAAGCCGGACGGAACGCGCGCTGTCTGGCTCCATGTCGGGTGCCCCGCATCAATGACGCAAGGAGCGCCGGATAGCCGCGCGCAAGGCTGGCCTCACAGGCTGCCCTTGGTGGAAGGCACGCTGCCTGCCGCGCGAGGGTCAGGGGCCACGGCCATGCGCAGGGCGCGGCCAAAAGCCTTGAACACGGTTTCGATCTGGTGGTGGGCGTTGTCGCCGCGCAGGTTGTCGATGTGCAGGGTGATGAAGGCGTGATTGGCCAGGGCCTGGAAAAACTCGCGCACCAGCTGCGTGTCGAACTGGCCCACCATTGCACTGGTGAGCGGCAGGTGGGCGAAAAGACCAGGGCGGCCTGAAAGGTCGATGACCACGCGGCTCAAGGCTTCGTCCAGCGGCACGTAGGCATGGCCGTAGCGGGCAATGCCGCGCTTGTCGCCCACGGCGGCCTTGAGCGCCTGGCCGATGGCGATGCCCACGTCTTCCACGGTGTGGTGGCCGTCAATGTGCAAATCACCCACGCAGTCCACGTCCAGATCAATCAGGCCGTGGCGGGCGATTTGATCAAGCATGTGGTCAAAAAAGCCGATGCCGGTGGCCAGCCTGGCGCGGCCCGTGCCGTCCAGGTTCAGGCGCACGGCAATGCGGGTTTCGGCGGTGTGGCGGGCGATTTCGGCGGTGCGGGCAGTATTCATGATTTCATCGTGATTCAGATTATTGAAAAATGCCGGTCAAAATATTCAGGCGGAAATTTATTTTGACGGCGCTCCATTTTGACGGGCTTGCGTTTTCAGCGGCAGGCGGTTTTCTTTTTTGGATTTTGCCTTGGGCGCAGGCAATTCATCATGCAGGGCGGCTGCCAGCCGGGCCAGAAAGGGCCGGTTTTCAAGCTCCTGCACCAGCAGCATGGCTTTTGCGCCCGGGTAAGGTATTTCACGCGGCGCATTGGGCATGAGCGATTGCGCCGATTTCGCCGGCTTGACGAGAAACCGGTTATCGTAAATGCCGCCGATAACCTTTCCCCGGCAGTAAATAATGTACTCTCCCATCATGGCCCGGTGGCTGATGCCTTCGGCTTCCGATAATTGGTCCAGCACAAAATCAAGATATTGCCTGCTTGATGGCATGTTGACGATCCTGCCGCGCTTTCATTCAGTTTTGCATTCATTCAGGCAGGCTGAATGGCCGCATTCAGGGCGTCAGCCAGCGCGGCCGTGAGGGCGGCGAGCATCCGCGCGTTGTCGCTGGCGCTGCCCACCGTCAGGCGCAGGCAGCCCGCCAGCATGGGGTGCATGGCTGATACATCGCGCACCAGCACGCCGCGTGCCTTCATGCCCTCGAACACGCAGCGGGCGAAGGCGGCGGCCTCGCTGGCGGGCGCGCCCTCAGGGGCCACGCGCAGCAGCACCATGTTGCCCTCACTGGGGTAAGGGCGCGTGCCGGGCAGGCGGTGCAGACTGGCTTGCAG
This sequence comes from Ottowia cancrivicina, assembly GCF_029813755.1. Lineage (NCBI taxonomy): Bacteria > Pseudomonadati > Pseudomonadota > Betaproteobacteria > Burkholderiales > Comamonadaceae > Ottowia > Ottowia cancrivicina. The sequence goes on from NZ_JARVII010000012.1 coordinate 3,721, forward strand.
GCGCTCGCGCTCCTGGCGAATCAGCCGGGCCTGCTCGTCAAACACGCTGGCGTGCTCCAGCGCGAAGAGCGCGCACTCAATATTCAGGCTGCCCAGGTTGTAGGGCGGGCGGGCTTTGTCAATCTGGCTGATCAGGCGCTCATCGCCCATCAGATAGCCCACGCGAACGCCGGCCAGGCCGAATTTGCTCAAGGTGCGCATCACCAGCACATGGGCGTGCTCGGCGGGGCGCTGGCGCGCGGCGTCCAGCCAGGTGCGCGCAGCAAAGGGCTGGTACGCCTCGTCAATGACTGCAATGCCGCCTGCGCGGCCCTGTGCCTCGATCAGGCGGGCCATCGCTGCCTCGTCCCACAGCGTGCCTGTGGGGTTGTTGGGGTGTGACAGCCACAGCAGCGCGGGGCGCAGCGATTCAATGGCGGCGAGCATGGCCGCTTCATCCAGCTGAAAGTCGGGCCGCAGCGGCACGGCGTGAAAGTCCATGTGATGCAGGTGCGCCGCCAGCGGGTACATCACGAAGCTGGGCATGGGCGCCAGCATGGCGGCGGGCTGCTCGCCGTCCTGCCGCGAGCAGCACAGCGCCAGCAGGGTGATCAGCTCATCCGAGCCATTGCCCAGCATCAGCGCCCAGCCCTCGGGCAGGCGTGCGTGGCGGGCCAGGGCCGCTTTCAGGTCATTGAAGCGCGTGCCCGGATAACGGTTGATGGCCACGCGCCCCAGCCGTTCGCCCAGCGCCTGCTGCAATTCAGGCGGCAGGCCGTAGGGGTTTTCCATGGCGTCCAGCTTCAGCAGCCCTTCGGAAGACTGAACCAGGTAGGCGTGCATGGCCTGCACGTCAGCGCGGATGCGCTCCAGCGCGGGCAAAGGGGCGGAAAGGGCGGCAGAAGAAGAAGGCGTGGGCGAGGTCATGGCAAGGCGCGCGAGACGGCAGTCAAAGAAACGAATGTTACAGAGGCAGCAGGCGCCAGCCGCCCAAAGGCGGGTTCAGCAGCGCTTGCGCCATCCGCCAAAACGAACCAAAAACAGGAGCAAATTTAATGGGGTTAAAAAGCCGTTCTGCGCAGGATTCACTAGGACCTCATGCTATTTATTACAGAGCAAAAAAAGGGCTGCGGCCTTGCGGCCAGCAGCCCTTGTGTGCGGGAGGAGATGGCGCGGCTCAGGCCAGTTGCGCGTGCATTTCCTGCACGGAGATGACGCCGAGCTTGTCCATGAATTTCATGCCTTCGACCACAGCTTCGGCGCCGGCGATGGTGGTGAAGGTGGTCAGGCGCGCCTGCAAGGCGCTGGTGCGGATGGCGCGGCTGTCGGCAATGGCGTTGCGGCGCTCTTCCACGGTGTTGATGACCATGACGATTTCGCCGTTTTTGATGGCATCGACGACGTGCGGGCGGCCTTCGGTCACCTTGTTCACGGTTTCGCAGGGCAGGCCAGCGGCTTCAATGGCGGCGGCGGTGCCGCGTGTGGCGATGAGGGCAAAGCCCATTTCGTGCAGGGCGCGGGCGATTTGCACGGCTTGCGGTTTGTCGTGGTTTTTGACGGTGAGGAAGACTTTGCCGGGGGCGCTTGCTTGTTGCGCGCCTTGTTCGCCGTGCGCGCGCGGCAGGCGTTCGCCCGCGCCGATTTGGGCCTTGACGTAGGCTTCGCCGAAGGTTTTGCCCACGCCCATGACTTCGCCGGTGGATTTCATTTCGGGGCCGAGGATGGGATCGACGCCGGGGAATTTGGCGAAGGGGAAGACGGCTTCCTTGACGCTGAAGTAGGGCGGCGTGATTTCGCGCGTCAGGCCCTGCTGCGCCAGGCTTTGTCCGGCCATGCAGCGGGCGGCCACTTTGGCCAGGGAGACGCCGGTGGCTTTGCTGACAAAGGGCACGGTGCGGCTGGCGCGGGGGTTGACTTCGAGCACGTAGATGACGTCGCGCAGGCTGCCGTCTTCGGTTTTTTGCTGCTGGATGGCAAATTGCACGTTCATCAGGCCGACCACATGCAGGGCCTGGGCCATGGCGCGGGTCTGGCGCTTGAGTTCTTCCACGGTGGCGGCGCTCAGGTAGTAGGGCGGCAGCGAGCAGGCGGAGTCGCCGGAGTGCACGCCGGCCTGTTCGATGTGTTCCATGACGCCGCCGATGAGCACCTGGCCGGCGGCGTCGCGCACGGCGTCCACGTCGCATTCGATGGCGTCGGAGAGGAAGCGGTCGAGCAGCACGGGCGAGTCGTTGCTGACTTTGACGGCTTCGCGCATGTAGCGCTCCAGGTCGCGCTGTTCATAGACGATTTCCATGGCGCGGCCGCCCAGCACGTAGCTGGGGCGCACGACGAGCGGGTAGCCCAGGGCGTCGGCTTTTTCCAGCGCTTCGCTTTCGGTGCGGGCGGTGGCGTTGGAGGGCTGGCGCAGGTCGAGCTGTTGGAGCAGTTGCTGGAAGCGCTCGCGGTCTTCGGCGGCGTCGATCATGTCGGGCGTGGTGCCGATGATGGGCACGCCCGCTTTTTCCAGGCCCAGCGCCAGTTTGAGCGGGGTTTGTCCGCCGTATTGCACGATGACGCCGGCGGGTTTTTCCTTGTTCACGATTTCCAGCACGTCTTCAAGCGTGAGCGGCTCGAAGTAGAGGCGGTCGGAGGTGTCGTAGTCGGTGGAGACGGTTTCGGGGTTGCAATTGACCATGATGGTCTCGTAGCCGTCTTCGCGCATGGCCAGTGCGGCATGCACGCAGCAGTAGTCGAATTCAATGCCCTGGCCGATGCGGTTGGGGCCGCCGCCGAGAACCATGATTTTTTTGCGGCTGGTGGGTTCGGCCTCGCATTCTTCTTCGTAGGTGGAATACAGGTAGGCCGTGTGGGTGGCGAATTCGGCGGCGCAGGTGTCCACGCGCTTGTAAACAGGGCGCACGCCCAGCGCGTGGCGGCGCGCGCGCACGGCGTGCTCATCCGAGTGCAGGAGCTTGGCCAGGCGCCGGTCGGAAAAGCCTTTTTGCTTGAGGGCGCGCATGGCGGCGGCGTCCAGCGAGGCGAGGGCGGCCTGGCCTTTTTCGGCCACGAGGCGGTCGATGTCCAGCTCGATGCGCACGATTTGCTCGATTTGCACGAGGAACCATTTGTCGATTTTGGTGAGCTGGTGCACTTCGTCCAGCGTCCAGCCGGCGGCGAAGGCGTCGCCCACGAACCAGATGCGCTCCGGGCCGGGTTCGCCCAGCTCTTTTTCCAGCGTTTCGCGGTCTTTGGTTTTTTCGTTCATGCCGTCCACGCCCACTTCCAGGCCGCGCAGGGCTTTCTGGAAAGACTCCTGGAAGGTGCGGCCAATGGCCATGACTTCGCCCACGCTTTTCATTTGCGTGGTCAGGTGGCGGTCGGCCTGCGGGAATTTCTCGAAGGCAAAGCGCGGGATTTTGGTGACGACGTAGTCAATCGCCGGCTCGAAGCTGGCGGGCGTGGCGCCGCCGGTGATTTCGTTTTTCAGCTCGTCGAGCGTGTAGCCCACGGCCAGCTTGGCGGCGACTTTGGCGATGGGAAAGCCCGTGGCTTTGGAGGCCAGCGCTGAAGAGCGCGAGACGCGCGGGTTCATCTCGATGACGATCATGCGGCCGTCTTTGGGATTGAGGGCGAACTGCACGTTGGAGCCGCCCGTGTCCACGCCGATTTCGCGCAGCACGGCAATGCTGGCGTCGCGCATGCGCTGGTACTCCTTGTCGGTGAGCGTTTGCGCGGGGGCGACGGTGATGCTGTCGCCGGTGTGCACGCCCATCGGATCGAGGTTTTCGATGGAGCAGATGATGATGCAGTTGTCCGCCTTGTCGCGCACCACTTCCATCTCGAACTCTTTCCAGCCCAGCAGCGACTCTTCAATGAGCAGCTCGCTGGTGGGCGAGGCTTCCAGCCCGCGTTTGGCGATGGTTTCAAACTCTTCGGGGTTGTAGGCCACGCCGCCGCCCGTGCCGCCCAGCGTGAAGCTGGGGCGGATGATGGTGGGAAAGCCCACGCTTTTTTGCACTTCCCACGCTTCGGCCATGCTGTGGGCGATGCCGCTGCGCGCCGATTCAAGGCCGATGCGCGTCATGGCGTCCTTGAACTTCAGGCGGTCTTCGGCCTTGTCGATGGCCTCGGGCGTGGCGCCGATCAGCTCGCACTTGTATTTGTGCAGCACGCCGTTGCGCCACAAATCCAGCGCGCAGTTGAGCGCCGTTTGCCCGCCCATCGTGGGCAGGATGGCGTCGGGACGCTCCTTGTCGATGATTTTTTCCACCGTCTGCCAGGTAATCGGCTCGATGTAGGTCACATCGGCCGTGGCCGGGTCGGTCATGATGGTGGCGGGATTGCTGTTGATGAGGATGACGCGGTAGCCCTCCTCGCGCAGCGCCTTGCACGCCTGCACGCCGGAGTAGTCGAACTCGCACGCCTGCCCGATGACGATGGGGCCTGCGCCGATGATGAGGATGCTTTTGAGGTCGGTTCTTTTGGGCATTTTCTTTGGGGAACGTGGTTTTTCAGGTTTCTGACATCAGTTTCCGGATTCTCGGAATATCGCCGTCCTGGCTCGTGAATTCGAGGCGGTTGTTTTCGGCGCAAACGCAGTGGAAAAGATCGAATTGCCGCTTGTCCAGCGACACATTCTGTTTTCTGGCCAGCCGGAATATTTCGGCTGCGCGCGTGGCATCACGCTCGCGAATGTCGAATTCCTCGAAATCGTTGAGAATGGCGGTCAGCGTTTTGGCATCAATGTTTTTGATGCCGCGCAAGACTTCATAGCGAATCAGCGGGGTAATGGCGAGCCTGATTTCCGGGTCATTCAGCAATTGCGCCATGTGCTGCCGGGCCTGAACGTGGCAGGGGTTTTCGCAGTCATGGTCAAACGCGCCAATCAGCAAATTGGCGTCCAGCAGCACCATGCGCTTCATGAATCCACTCCGGAATGTGGTTGCTGCATCAGCTTGAGCAATTGGCGCTTGGCATGATGCTGGTCGCTGTTTTCCATGCGGTGGCGTTTGAGCACGTTCAGATTCACGTTCAGCGCATCGTCCAGCACGTCGGCAAAAGCGCGGCGGTCGGGCGAATCAATCATGCTGCTGCGCACCACGCCGTCTGCGTCGCGCCGCAGCAAATAGGCTTCGCCTTCTTCCAGTTGCGACAGCACGATGGGCGAATGGGTGGCAACGTAAAAAATGGTGTTGGGCAACAGCCGCTTGAGCGTGGGAATGATGCGCGCCTGCCAGCTGGCGTGCAAATGGCTTTCGATTTCGTCAATCAGCACGATGCCGGAAACTTCATGCAAATTCGGCGTGTTGATGAAATGGGCATAACCGGCGACGATGGCCTGAATCAGTTTCACGAGCGAAGCAAAGCCGGAACTCAATTCATCCAGTGCCCGAAATTGATTTCCGATTTTCAGATAAACCCGCTCGCTGGCGTCAATCTGCATGGTTTCGGCATCGATGCTGTCATCAAATGCATGCAGCATGCGCAAAACGGCATGGATTTCATGCTTGAAATTGTCTTGCGCTTTCTGGTAGGGATTGACGGTTTGCGCGCGGCGCACGAGCCATTGCTGCACATTGCCATCCATGTGGAGCGTAAGCAAATTTTCTTGACGGAGAAAATTTGCGATTTTCTCGAAATAAGCCAGCTGCCGTTTTTCAAATGAACCAAGCGCAGCTGGATTTTCATGGTCGACTGCATTCATTGAAGCGCGCGCCTGTGCTCCGATGAACAGGACGGGCATTGAATGCAAAGGCTGCGCCTCAAGCCAGTCGCCTCCGGCTTTCAATGCAGCAGGCAATGGCGGAATGTTTTTCGGCGAGAAAGCCATGTTTTCCGCCAGAAAACACCGGGCGGGAATGACAAAATGAGATTCGGATGCGCAAGCCTGCTTATTCGTCATCACCAGCGCCTGATAAATGGCTTCCAGACACTTGGTTTTGCCCACGCCATTGGCGCCGAACAGCGTGCGCACGCGGCTGCCGGGTTGGAATTTCAATTCCACCCGGCCCGTGCCGCGCAGGCCGTCCAGCGTCAATTCGTCAAACATGCGCCTGGTTCACTCATGCAAATCGCGCGTGAGCTTTTCCAGCAGTGCCTTGGCGCGTTCGGCGGGCATGTTTTTCTGCATCAGTTGCAGCAGGCCGTCGCCTTCCACCAGCGGGCGCAGCACCTGGGCTTCGGCTTCGTAGAACTTCACCGTCCAGGCGGCCAGCTCGGCGTTGAATTCCTCGTCCGTCCAGCTCTTGCCTTTGGCCAGCAAGGTGATCAGGGGCATGGCCTTGTGCTCGATGAAGGACTTTTTGTAGGGCTTTTGCGCCCAGCGTTCGGAAAACCATTCCTTGTGGGGCGAAGGCAGCGTGAGCATGCGCTTGGCAATGGCTTTTTCAAGCGGGGCCTGGGGGAAGGGGTAGAGCTTCATGTTGTTGTGACTCCCTTGGGATGGTGGATGAAAACCGGGCGTTCAGGCCGCCGCCTGGCGCGCCTGCCGCATGCTGGCCGTGAAACGGTCAAACAAATAGGCGCAGTCGTGCGGGCCGGGCGAGGCTTCGGGGTGGCCCTGAAAGCAGAAAGCGGGCCGGTCGGTGCGCTCCAGCCCCTGCAAAGTGCCGTCAAACAGGCTGATGTGGGTGGCGCGCAAATTGGCGGGCAGCGTGGCGGCATCCACTGCGAAGCCGTGGTTTTGGCTGGTGATGATCACGCGGCCCGTTTGCAGGTCTTTCACGGGGTGGTTTGCGCCGTGATGGCCGAATTTCATCTTGAAGGTGCGCGCGCCAAAAGCCAGCGCCATGAGCTGGTGCCCCAGGCAAATGCCAAAGGCGGGCACGCCCGCTTCAACGATTTCGCGCGTGGCGGCAATGGCGTAGTCGCACGGCTGCGGGTCGCCCGGGCCGTTGGAGAGGAAAACGCCATCCGGCTTCATGGCCAGCACTTCGGCGGCGGGCGTTTGCGCGGGCACCACCGTCACCTTGCAGCCGCGCGCGGCCAGCATGCGCAAGATGTTGTATTTCACGCCGAAGTCATAGGCCACCACGCTGAACTGCGGCTCTTGCTGCGTGCCGTAGCCGCTGCCGGGCTGCCATTCGGTTTGCGTCCAGCCGTAGGGCTTGGCGGCGCTGACTTTTTGGGCCAAATCCAGCCCGGCCATGCTGGGGGCGCTGCGGGCGGCAGCCAGCGCCTTTTGCGCATGTTCGGCGCTCAGGCTTTCGCCGGGGGCCAGCGCCAGCACGGCGCCGTTTTGCGCGCCCTGGGTGCGCAGCAGGCGGGTGAGCTTGCGCGTGTCAAGGCCTGCAATGGCAACCGTGCCCTGGCGCGCCAGGTATTGCGGCAGCGTTTCGCTGCTGCGGAAATTGCTGGCCAGCAGCGGCAAGTCTTTGATCACCAGACCGGCGGCCTGCACGCGGGCGCCTTCCACGTCTTCGGCGTTCACGCCGTAATTGCCAATGTGCGGATACGTCAGGGTGACGATCTGCTGGCAATAGCTGGGGTCGGTGAGGATTTCCTGATAACCGGTCATGGCGGTGTTGAACACCACTTCGCCCACGGTCATGCCGGCTGCGCCAATGGCCTGGCCGGTGAACACCGTGCCGTCGGCAAGCGCAAGAAGGGCTGGGGGGAATTTCGCCTGAAGGGAGGCTAGCACTGGGTTTTCTCCGTTGAATGGGCACAGCAGACGCCCAGGCCAGATTCAAAAAAAGCCCTTGACGGGCTTTCGGATGATGCGGCGGGGATCGACAACGGGAAAATTGCGCTGGGCGGCCAAGTGTGCTGAAACAGCTGCCGATTATATGCGTGGGGTATATGCGTGAAGGCCTTGCGCTTCATCAAGCGCCGGCCTGCGGGCTGCTACCAGAATCGCCCGCAAGCCTTGGCGCAGCCAGCGCGGGCAGCTCTCTTTTTTGAAGTGACCGCGTTCATTTCCGCCTTCTCTGCCTTCTCCGCCGCTCCATGTCCGAATCCGCTTCCGAAGTTTCCTTGTCCGCCCTGCCGGCCCACGCGGCCCGCTTCTTTGGGCAGGCGCCGCACTGGCATTTGCTGGCGGCCCTGCCCGCAGGCGATGCCGCTGGCGGCGCGCGCGCCCTGGCCCGCCTGCTGGCCTTGCTGCCCGCCGCGCGCCGCCTGCCGGAATGTCCTTCGCGCCTGACGCTGACCGCCGTGCTGCCCGCCGCTCCGGCGCTGGCGCAGGTGCGGGAGGCAGGCGGCGCGGCCATCGCCCCGCTGCTGCACCGCCTGGCGCCGCAATGGCATGGCCTGCTGCCGGGCCTGCATGCGCTGGACTTGGGCGGCGGCGACCGCCTGCTGCTGGCGCTGGGCGCGGCGGCGGATGCGCTGGCCGAGCTGCACGGCGCGGCGCATGGCCTGGCGCTGCTGGGCCACGGCTGGCCCGCCCTGCTGCCCAAGCTGCCGCCGCTGTGCCAGCCGCAAGCGGGCCTCTGGCTGGAAAACGCCGCTCAACCGGGGCTGCAACAAGCCCTGCGCGCCTGCGGCATGCAAGAGGCCGCTGATGGCTTTTGCCACTACGCCCCGCAATGGCGGCCGCGCCCGCGCGTGGCGGACCGCATGGCCGCTCCCATGCCGCATGCTGCTGCGCCCGCGCGCTGCTTCATCGTGGGCGCGGGGCTGGCCGCCGCCAGCCTGGCGGGCAGCCTGGCCGTGCGGGGCTGGCAAGTGGCCGTTCTGGGCGCGGGCGCGCAGCCTGCCGATGGCGCAAGCGGCCTGCCAGCGGGCGTGGCCGCAGCGCATGTGTCGCCGGATGACTGTCTCCTCTCGCGCCTCACGCGCGCGGGCGTGCGCGCCACCCTGGCCCGCGCCGCCTGCCTGCTGCCCGATGGCGAAGGCGCGAGCTGGGCCGTCAGCGGCGTGCTGGAGCGCCACGCCGCGCAAGACCGCCGCCTGCCCGAAAGCTGGGCCGCTTTCCTTGGCCCAGACGATCCGGCCAACCCCGGCGCGGCTCCCGCCAGCGCCGCGCAGCTGGCGCAGGCGGGCCTGGCCGGCGCGCCTGCCGGAGCGCCCGCCCAAGACCTTTCTGAAGCCCTCTGGCACGCCCATGCGGGCTGGATTCGCCCGCCCGCGCTCATCGCCGCGCAGCTGGCCGCGCCGGGCATTGAATGGTGCGGCGGCCAGCGCGTGGCCCGCATCCGCCGCGCGCCGCATGGCTGGCAGGCGTTGAACGAGCAGGGCGAACTGCTGGCCGAGGCTGATCTGGCCGTCATCGCCGCAGGCTTTGACACCCGCGCCCTGCTGGCCGCCTCTTTTCCGCAAGCCGCCGCCGTGCCCCTGACGGCCCTGCGCGGGCAGGCGGCCTGGGGGCATGCCGCAGACCTGGCGGCGGGCGCGGCCGAAGGCGCGCTGCCGCCTTTTCCCGTCAATGGCCACGGCAACTTCATTCCCGATGCCGCAGGCATCTGGGTCACGGGCAGCACCTTCGAGCGCGGCAGCGCCAGCGCCACCCCGACCGACGAGGGCCACGCCGCCAACTGGCAGCGCCTTGCCAAGCTGCTGCCTGCCGCCGCCGCCCGCTTGCAGGCGCAGTGGCCCCAAGCCAGGCGCTTTGCCGCCGTGCGCTGCGCCGCGCCCGACCGCCTGCCTTTCATCGGCCCGCTGGCTCCCGCCTTCTGGCAGACGGCCGAAGCGTTTGAAGCGACCGCCCCCGCCTTTGAAGCGCCCTGGGTCTATGCGGGCCTGGGCGCGCGCGGCATTGCCCTCTCGGTTCTCGGCGCCGAGGTGGCCGCCTGCTGGCTGCATGGCGAGCCGCTGCCCATTGAAAAAAGCCTGGCGCGCCATTTGCTGGCAGAGCGGCTCAAGGCTTCAAGGCAGCAGACGGATTGCGCGGCCTGATGAATGGAGCCGCGCTTTCGGGCTGACTCTGGCGGCATCAAAAACAGGAGCGAATTCAGAGTGCAGAAAAGTGGGGTATGCGCAGTTTGCACTAGGACCTAATGCTACGAATAAAAGAGCGAAAAAAGTGCATCTGCGCCAGCCGGCCCCGCTTCCCCTCATGCATTGCCTGCACCTGGCCCAGCCCGGCCTGGGGGGTTCGCGGCCATTCGCGTGCAGCTTGCGCACGGCTTGAATTGAGCGGGCTGGCGCTGAGCGGGCAGGACAGTCAAAGCGCTGTTTTTGCCAAGGCTGGCTGCCTGAAGTTCAGCGGACTATGGCTTGCGGCGCTTTGGGAGTCTGTTCAAAGCCCGTCCGTGGGTGCGAAAAGCGAGGCCTTTGGCTTTGCAAATTCTCAATGGGCCGCAGGACTCCCGTTTGCGGCTTGCGGCCCATCCCGGTCTGAGGCCCTCGCGGCCAGGTCATAAGCAGGCTCTTATGGCTGGCGCTGGTGCCAGACGGTGCGGTTCAGGGCAGTGGGCCAGCCTTGGGCGTCGCGGGGCAGGCGGTCGTCCACGTTGTCGCCAAAGCCGGTGATGTAGAGGCGGTCGCCCTCAATGCGGGCCAAATCTTTGTCGCGATTGTTATCCGTGGTTTCCCATATATAGAGGCGGTCGGCCTGCGTGCCGTCGGACAGGGTAACGCGGCCGGCAATTTGCATGTAGCCGGTTTCCGTTTCGGTTTTCACGGGCTGGCCCTGACAGGCTTGCCCCAGATATTCGCGCTCGGTTTCCGTCCACGCATAAAGGCCGTCGGGGCGGCGGGTAATGGTGACGTCGGAAATGGAGGATTTATAGGTGACCTGGCCCGCCTGCACGCTGGAGGATGAAATATGGCAGGCCATTTGCCACCGGCCTTCATAGGCAAAACTGGCAGAGGGCGTTGAAGGCGTAGGCGTAGGCGCGGGCGTGGGTGTAGGCGCGGGCGTAGGCCTGGGTGCAGGCGTAGGCGTGGATGTAGGCGCTGGAGTGGGCGCATCGGACGAATCGCTGCCGCCGCAGCCTGCCATCAGCGCGGCGATGACGAGCGGGGCGAGGAAAAAGACTTTTTTGTTCATGGCGCAACCTTTGCTGCATTGAAATGATTAAATGGATAATGAACAGGTTTTTCCATTCGTGGGCGAAATGGCTTCAACCTGCGGCGGCGGATTCTATGGATAAAAATATTAAATGCACATTTATTTTTGTTGAGTCGTCCGTGGTGCGCCAAAAATGAAAAAGGGCGCCTGAAAGCGCCCTTGCAAATTCATGCGGCTGGCCGCGCGCCGCTTACGGCGCGGCTTTTTTGCCGGTTCTGGCGGTTTTGCCGGTTTTGCCGGTTTTCGCGGCGGTTTTTTTCACAGCGGCTTTCCCGGCAGTTTTTGCAGCGGTTTTCGCAGCGGGTTTTTTGGGCGCGGCGGCCTTGGCGGCGCGCGGCTTGCGCGAGCGTTTGGCTTTGGCGGCGCGCTGCTGGATGTGGGCGAGCGCTTCTTGCACCTGGTCGATGAGGATGAGGCACAGATCGCCCGCTTGCAGGCGGTCGAGGGCGTGGTCGATGGCGGTGAATTCGCCGTGGATTTCTTCCACGTGGCTGGCGCGTTCGGCGCCTTGCAGGCCCTGGCGCAGCAGGGCGAGGACTTCGCCGTCGGCGCGGCCGCGCTGGCAGGCGTCCTGGTAGAGGATGACGTCGTCGAAGGCTGCGCCGAGGATGCGGGTTTGTTCGCGGATGTCTTCATCGCGCCGGTCGCCCGCGCCGCTGATGACGACGCTGCGGCGGCGCGCGGGCATGTTGCGGATGCCGCTGACCAGGGCGTTGATGGCGTCGGGGTTGTGCCCGTAGTCGGCGATGACGGTGGCGCCGGCGTAGTCGAAGATGTTGAAGCGGCCGGGCACGGCGCTTTGGTCGCTGGTGAAGGAGGCCAGGCCGCGCCGGATGGCGTTCCAGGGCAGGCCCAGGCTCCAGGCTGCGCCTACGGAGGCCAGCGCGTTTTCCACCTGAAAGCCGATGAGGCCCTTGTGGGTGATGGGCACGCGCGAGAGGGGCAGGCGTTTTTCAAAGCCGCGTTCGGCGCAGACGATGTCGCCGTCTTGCACATAGACCACGCGCTTGCCTTGCGCGAGGTGGGTTTTGATGACGGGGTGCTGGCCGTCTTGCGCGAAGAAGACGACGCTGCCGGGGCAGCGGGCGGCCATGGCGACGACGTTGGGGTCGGCGGCGTTGAGCACGGCGCTGCCGGTGGGAGCGACGTTGAGCACGATGACGCGCTTGAGCACCATCAGGTCTTCGAGCGTGGTGATGTAGTTCAGGCCCAGGTGGTCGCCCGCGCCGAGGTTGGTGACGATGGCAACGTCGCATTTGTCAAAGGCCAGTCCTTCGCGCAGCAGGCCGCCGCGCGCGGTTTCGAGCACGGCGGCGTCCACGTCGGGGTGGGCGAGCACGTTGCGGGCGCTGCGCGGGCCGGAGCAGTCGCCGGAGTCGATTTGGCGGCCGTTGGCATAGACGCCGTCGGTGTTGGTCATGCCCACGCGCAGGCCGTGGGTGGCCAGCAGGTGGGCCGTTAGGCGCACGGTGGTGGTTTTGCCATTGGTGCCGGTGACGGCCACGAGCGGGATGCGGCCATTGGCGCCGTCGCTGCCGCTGGGGAACATGTGCTCGATGACGGCTTTGCCCACGTCGCGCCCTTTGCCGAAGGAGGGGCTGACGTGCATGCGCAGGCCGGGGGCGGCATTGACTTCGACGATGCCGCCGCCTTGCTCTTCCAGCGGGCGCAGCACGCTTTCGCAGATGACGTCCACGCCGCAGATGTCCAGCCCCACGGTGAGCGCGGCTTCAATGGCGCGGGCGGCCACGTCGGGGTGCACGTTGTCGGTGACGTCGGTGGCGGTGCCGCCGGTGGAGAGGTTGGCGTTGTGGCGCAGGATGACGCGCTGGCCCCGGGGCGGCACGCTTTCGGGCGTGAGGTCTTGCCCCTTGAGGCAGGCGGCGGCGATGGCGTCGATGCGGATTTGCGTGAGCGAGGTGCCGTGGCCTTTGCCCCGGCGCGGGTCTTTGTTCACTTCGGCCACCAGTTCGCGCACGGTGTGCTTGCCGTCGCCGATGACCAGCGGCGGCTCGCGGCGGGCGGCGGCCACGAGCTTGTTGCCCACCACGAGCAGGCGGTAGTCGTTGCCGGAGAGGTATTTTTCGACCATGACGTCGCCGTACTGGGCCGCTTCCTGCCAGGCCAGCTCAAAGTGGGCGCGGCTGCTGATGCCGACGGTGACGCCTTTGCCCTGGTTGCCGCCTTGCGGCTTGACGACGACGGGCAGGCCCACTTCCTGCGCCACGGCCCAGCCGTCTTCCAGATCGGCGGCGGGGCGGCCCAGGGGCACGGGCACGCCGGCGGAGTGCAGCACTTTTTTGGTCAGGTCCTTGTCTTGCGCGATGGTTTCGGCGATGGCGCTGGTGCCGTCTTCTTCAGCGGCCTGGATGCGCCTTTGCCGCGCGCCCCAGCCCAGTTGCACAAGGCTGCCGCGCGTGAGCCGCCGGCAGGGAATGCCGCGCTTGAGGGCCGCTTCGACGATGGCGCCGGTGGAAGGCCCCAGGCGTTCGTCTTCGTCCAGATCGCGCAGCTCGGCCAGCGTGGCGGCGATGTCAAAGGCTTCGCCCGTGCAGGCGGCGCGGCACAGCTCTTGCGCGCGGGCGAAGGCCAGGCGCCCCACGGCTTCTTCGGTGTACTGCACTACCACCTGGAACACGCCCGGCTCTTCGGTTGGCGTGGTGCGGCTGAAGGTGACCTGGCAGCCCGCTTGCGTTTGCAGCGCCAGGGTGGCTTGCTCCAGCACGTGCGCCATGGATACGGGCTTGCTGGAGCGGGGCACGTGCAGCGCGCCCACGCGGGGAAAGCGCTCGCGCAGGCGTTTTTCAAACGCTTTGTCCAGGTTGCGCTCGGATTCGTCGCATGACACCACGGCTTCAATGGCGGTGTGGCGGCTCCACAGGTTCGGCCCGCGCAGGGCGCGGATGCGGGTGACTTCCATGAGGGGTTCCTCGAAAAAAACGGGGGCGGGGCGGAATGGACGCGGGGCAGGAACGATCAGGCCGGGGCGGGTCAGAAAAGCATCAGAAAGAGGAGCAAATTCAAGGGACTGAAAAGCGGCCTTGCGCTGTTTCCACTAGGACATCATGCTATGGATTAAGGAGCGAATACGGCTCTTCCAGCTTGTCCGGCGTGGGCCTTTGATTCTTTGCTTTGACCTTTCGCTTTGACCTTTCGGGTTTCTGCTTTCCGGTTTGTCAGTGATAGGCCGACATGGCCACGCTCTTGCGCATGTGCAGCAGGCCCGCGTGCACCAGTTCAATGGGCAGGTTCAGCGCCCAGGCGGCGGCCACGGCGGCCAGGATATGGCGGCGCACGTCGTCAGGCGCGTCGCAGCCGATGCGCGTGCGCGTGGAAGGCGGCACGGAAAGCATTTGCTCCGGCCCGCTGCCTTGCGCCAGCACCACGCCTTGCGGACGGGCGAAGACCACGCGGCCGCCGCGCGCGCGGTGGGCGGTGAGCGCGGGGTTTTGTTCGTCCAGGCTGAAGAGCAGCACTTCGCCGTCGCTGTATTCGGCCAGCGCCAGCACGGCGGGGTCATCGGCATTGAGCACGGCCGCGCCCGTGGGCAGCACCACATCGACTTGCGTGCGCGCCACGCCGGGCATTTGCCGCGCCTCGCTCACGTAGTGCTCCTGCAAGCCTTCGTGCGAGGGCATGGCCAGCACCACGCCCACCTGGCAGCGGTCGTACGGCAGCCCTTCGGCCAGGATGTGGCGGGGCGTGGTTTCAAACACGGCGGCCTGCACGGTGCGGTTGATGAGCATGCGCTCGCCGGCGTCGTAACCGCGCGAGTCGCTTTTGGAGAGCTGGCGCGCGCCCAGAAACAGCCCTTCCTGGCAGGCCAGCGCGGTGCGCAGCCCGTGCAGGTGCAGCCAGGAAGACACCAGGCGCGGCGCGAACGACGACGCGCCGCCGCCCAGCATGCCCACGATGGGGATGCGGCCGCTTTCGCCCAGCGGAAACAGGTGCTCCACGATGGCCTCGCCCACGGGCGGCGGGTCATAGACGCTGGGGCGCAGATGCATCCGCAGATCCGGCCCGGCGTGCACGCCCACGATCACGCCCTGGCCGGGCAGGGGCGCGGCCAGGTCTTGCGCCACCAGGTCCACGCCAGCAATGTCCAGCCCCGTCACGCGCACGGCCAGCGCGGCCAGCGCGGCGGTGCCGGGGTGAATTTGCGACGTGGCGTCGCTGCCGTTTTGCGTGCTGTGGGCTTCGGCGTAGCGCGTGGCGGCCACCACCCTGCCGCCGGCCACCAGCAGGCGGCAGGCGTGGCCGGGAATGAATTTCTCGACGATCACGTCATCGCCCAGCGCGTCGGCGGCTTGCCAGGCGGCCATGACCTGCTCGCGCGTGGAAAGGTTCAGCGCCAGACCGCGCTCGCGTCCGCCAATGGCGGATTTGACGGTGACGGGCAGGCCGATGTCTTCGGCGGCTTCCCAGGCGTCTTCGGCGCTGTTGGCCACGCGGCCTTCGGGCACGGGAATGCCCGCGCCTTTGAGCAGGCCGCGCAGCAGGTCTTTGTCGCGCGAGATGCCCGCTGCAATGGCGCTGGTACGGTCCGTGGTGGTGGCCCAGATGCGGCGCTGCGCCGCGCCGTGCCCGAGCTGCACCAGATTGCTCTCGTTCAGGCGGATGCAGGGAATGCCGCGCGCCAGCGCCGCGTCCACGATGCAGGCGGTGCCGGCGGAAAAGCAGCGCTGCTCGCCCAGCGCCTTCAGCCGGGCGATGGCGGCGGGCACGTCATACGGCGTGCCGTTGATGGCGGCCATGACCAGATCGCGCGCCGATTCCAGCGCCAGGCGGCCCACGGCTTCGTCAAACGCGCGGATCACCACTTTGTAGACCGCGTGCTCGCCCGTCATGCGGGTTTTGCCGAAGGCGGTGTTCATGCCCGCCTGCATTTGCAGCTCCAGCGCCACGTGCTCCATCACGTGGCCGGGCCAGGTGCCTTCGCGCAGGCGCTGCAGGAAGCCGCCGCGCTCGCCCACGCCGCACTTGTGTTCCACCAGCCCCGGCAGCCAGGCCGTCAGGCGCTCGTAGTAGCCGGGGATGGTGTTGGAGGGGAAGTCTTCCAGCTCGCCGATATCGAGCACCGCCTCGATGATGGAGCGGTAAGTCCACACGCTGGGGCCGCGCACCCAGTTCATGCGCAGAATCTTCATATCAGCGAATTTCCGTTGCGGCGCAGCCAGTTGCGCGCCATTTTCCGGTTTGCGCGCAGCGGCGGGAAGACCGGCGGTTTGGGCCTTGATCTGCAAAACGGGGCCAAAAACCGGGCCATAAAATGCGCCGCTTTCTTGCGGGCGGCCCTGGTCTGCATGCCGTTCGCCGCGCTGGGGGAGAAAACGCATTTCGTTCGTCCTTTGCCTGAGGTGTAGTTGTGTGCAAGGGCACGGATTGTCTCTATTTGCCGCGGCCGTGCCCTTGGCGGCTTTTGTTTCTTTTGTCACGAATATGTCTGCACACCAGCACGAAGCACGCCCCGGCGCCAGCATCAGCCTGACGGCGCTGGCGCAGGGCGCTTCCCTGCGGCCCGGCGAGAGCGTCTGGGCCGCCCTTGAAACCGATCTGGATGAGCGCCTGCGCTTTGGCAAAGGCGCTGTTTTGCTTACAAATGAGCGGATTCTGGCTTTTCAGGGCGATGAAAAAAAATGGCAAAGCCGTGACTTATTGCCCGGTCTGGCGCTTCAGCACACCGACCACGCGGGCGTAGGCACGCTGCAATTGCGCGATGCCAGCGAGCGCCTGGCCGTCTGGCGCTTCACGCTGGGCCGCAACCCGGCCGCGCTGGCGCTGCTGGCGCAGTTCGAGCACCTGATGCAGCAGCTGGACTTGCCGCCGCAAAAGCGCCAGCCCCTGCCCGCCGAGCCGCAGGAAGACGCGCCGGAGGCCGAAGACGAAAAACCGCCTTCCACCTGGACGCTGTTTCGCCTGTGGCGCTTTGCCCGCCCCTACAAGAGCCGTCTGCTGGCGGGCTTTGTGCTGACGCTGGCGGCCACGGCGGCCACGCTGGTGCCGCCTTACCTGACCATGCCGCTGATGGACAAGGTGCTCATCCCCTTCCAGAACGGGCAGGCCATCGACGCGGGCTACGTCGCCATGCTGCTGACCGGGCTGCTGGGATCGGCCCTGCTGGCCTGGGCGCTGGGCTGGAGCCGCACCTACATCCTCTCCGTCGTCTCTGAGCGCATGGGCGCCGACTTGCGCACCACCACCTACGACCACCTGCTGCGCCTGTCGCTCGAATACTTCGGCAGCCGCCGCACGGGCGACCTCATGGCGCGCATCGGCTCGGACACCGACCGCATCAACACCTTCTTGTCGCTGCACCTGCTGGACTTCGCCACCGACGTGCTGATGATGCTGATGACCGCCGCCATCCTCTTTTCCATCGACCCGAAGCTGGCGCTCGTCACCCTTGCGCCGCTGCCCGTCATTGCCTGGCTCATCCACACCGTGCGCGACCGCCTGCGCACCGGCTTTGAAAAAATGGCCCGCGTCTGGGCCGAAGTGACCAACGTGCTGGCCGACACCATTCCGGGCATTCGCGTCGTCAAGGCGTTTGCGCAGGAAGGGCGCGAAAGCGAGCGCTTCCGCACCGCCAACCGCCACAACTTCATCGCCAACGACCGGCTCAACCGCCTGTGGTCGCTGTTCACGCCCACTGTCACGCTGCTCACTGAAATCGGGCTGCTCATCGTCTGGGCCTTTGGCATCTGGCAAGTCAGCCGCCACGCCATCACCGTGGGCGTGCTCACGGCCTTTGTGGCCTACATCGGGCGCTTTTACACGCGGCTGGACTCCATGAGCCGCATCGTCTCGGTCACGCAAAAGGCGGCCACGGGCACGCGGCGCATTTTTGAAATCCTGGACCACGTCTCCAGCGTGCCCGAAGCGAAAAACCCCGTGCCGCTCGACAACGTGCAAGGCCGCATTGAAGTGCGCCACGCCGCCATGCGCTACGGCAACCGCTCCGTTATCCGCGACCTCAGCCTCACCATCGAACCGGGCGAAATGGTGGGCCTGGTCGGCCACAGCGGCTCCGGCAAAAGCACGCTCGTCAATCTCATCTGCCGCTTTTATGACGTGACCGAAGGCGCCATCCTGGTCGATGGCGTGGACTTGCGCCAGGTGCGCGTGGCCGACTACCGCCGCCACATCGGCCTGGTGCTGCAAGAGCCATTTCTCTTTTTCGGCACCGTGGCCGAAAACATCGCCTACGGCAAGCCTGAAGCCACGCGCGAGGAAATCGTGGCCGCCGCCCGCGCCGCCCACGCCCACGAATTCATCCTGCGCCTGCCGCAAGGCTACGACTCGCTCGTGGGCGAGCGCGGCCAGGGCCTGTCGGGCGGTGAGCGCCAGCGCCTGAGCATCGCCCGCGCGCTGCTCATCAACCCGCGCATCCTCATCCTTGACGAAGCCACCGCCTCGGTCGATACCGAAACCGAGCGCGAAATCCAGAAAGCGCTGGACAACCTCGTCAAAGGCCGCACCACCATCGCCATCGCCCACCGCCTCTCCACCCTCAACAAGGCCGACCGCCTCATCGTCATGGACAAAGGCCAGAAAGTGGAAGAAGGCGCCCACGACGAACTCATGGCCCGGCGCGGTCACTACTGGCGCCTCTACCAGGCCCAGGCGCGACAGGAAAAAGCCGAGCGCGAACGCATGCTGGCGGGCGCCGATCACGCCCATTTGGCCGCCGTTTTGGCCACAGACGCGCCCCCCGGCACATTCCCCAACCCACCCCAAGAGGCCGAGCAATGAGCGCTGACTTCACCCTGGAGCGCGACGCCTTTGGCCGCCTCATCCTCACCGACGCGGCAGGCCGCGCCCACACGGGCGTGGCCGCCGTGCGCGCCTTCCCCATCCACGCCCCCGAAGAAGGCATCAGCCTGCTGGACGCCGACGGCCACGAATGCGCCTGGATCGCCCGCCTGGCCGATCTGCCCCCGGCCGCGCGCGTCCTCGTGACCGAAGCGCTGGAGCAGCGCGAATTCATGCCAACCATCCAGCGCGTGCTGGCCGTCAGCAGCTTTGCCACCCCCAGCCACTGGCACGTGCAAACCGACCGGGGCGAAACCTGGCTCACCCTCAAAGGCGAAGAAGACATCCGCCGCCTGGGCGCCGACCTGCTCATCATCAGCGACGCCCACGGCGTGCAATACCTCATCCGCAAGCTGCAAGACATGGACCGGCAAAGCCGCAAGCTGCTCGACCGCTTCCTCTGAGCGCGCTCCGAACCACCTGCCGGGATGCCCCAAAAGCAGGAGCAAATTCAAAGGGGCTAAAAAGGCATCTCGCGCCCAGTCCACTAGGACATCATGCTCTGAATAAAGGAGCGAATTCGGGGTATATCTGCTGCCTGCTCCATGCCCTCTTTCCCCTTGCAGCCGGGCGCTAGGCAAGCCTTGCAGCAGCCCCAACCACGGGCCTGCCCTGCTTCACCGCGCCCTCATGAGATGAGGCCAGCTTCCTTGCGCATCTGTCAGCGCCAGACCGGCGCGCGTTCAATGGCGCGAAAACACCGTTTCCAGTGGCCGATACACACGCCCCTTCGTGCTGACGCTCACCTTGTCCCAGGCTGCAATGGCATAAAAGCGCTTGGTAGCGTTCAGCGTTAGTCCGCTTCACACGCCATTTGCAGCGGATTTTTTGTGCTCATTGTTTTGACAACCATGAAAATATTTTTCCTGCTGAATGGCGTGAAAATACCGATCGCATTGGACGGTACCGGCGGCCTTCTATATCAGAATAAACTTCATCCCAGGTTGCAATAGCATAAAAACGTTTATACCATCCCGTGGTTTCCCAGACCATGACGTGAATATGCGGCCTGCTGGAATCAAATCCCGCGCTGCGTTTCCAGCCTGGCCCCAGCAATTCATCCACCGAGCGGGCAATGTCTTCGTCGGTGGTTGTGGCATTGGTAATCAGCGACTGCCCATTAATGCCGCGCTTGGCTCCTCTGTCAATGAAATTTTCAGCCAGTTCGGTTGCTGCTTTCAGAAGCGGCGTTGAGCTTTCGTCCTCGTAGGATTGAATTCCACATTCGGCACAGACACGGACAGGGACACAGACACGGACAGGGACAGCAAGTCAGTTTTGTCGGGCGGCGAACATGCGGGCAGAGCCATTGCAATCAGGCGATGTGCAAGGCTGAACATGATCAATGGCTAATGGCGCGAAAACACTGACTGTATTGGGCGATACGGACGGCCTTCCGTGCTGACGCTGACTTCATCCCAGGCTGCAAGCGCATAAAAACGTTTATGCCATCCTGTGGTTTCCCAGACCATGACGTGAATATGCGGCCTGCTGGAATCAAATCCCGCGCTGCGTTTCCAGCCTGGCCCCAGCCATTCATCCACCGAGCGCGCAATATCTTCATCGGTGGTTGTGGCATCGGCAGCCAGCACTTGTCCATCCGCGCCGCGCGCTGCGCCTCTGGCCACGAAATCATGAGCCAGCCGGGTTGTTACCAAATCCAGCGGCAGCGTGCTTTCATCGCGAGAGTCAAAAGGCTCCACACCTGGAATCTGCAAGGATTTTAAATCGGCCATATGTTTTGAGCACGCCAAAAGTGCCAATATAAGAAAAATGAAAACAAGCAAGAGTCGCAAAGAGTTAAACATAAATAGCAAGAAATACAGTTGAGCACATTAATGATATTAATAACGGAGGTTGCGCAAACGCAGCCTCCGTTATTCAAATACACCTATAATTTATTGGGCGCGTACTTTGGCCGCTATGGCATTAAAAGCGGCTGTGGCTGGGCCACGATAATATTTTCCATTTGAATCTAGCGGCACGGCCAAGTCTTCTAATTTTTGCGCAAGTTCTGTTCGATTGTTGTTTGCTGCATTCACAGCTTCATCTATCATGGCGTCAGTCAATACTGGAGCCACACTTCCCGTTGGTCCTAAGCCTGCTGCACCTATGCTAGCATTCAAAATACTCTTGACAATAGATCCTGTCTTGGTAGCGTCAGCACTAAGTTTATCAACACTTGCTCGCAAGGCACCGGCATAATACCCTAGTGTTTCAGCGTTCTTATAGTAGGGTGTTCCTAGAGTTCCCGGATCTGTTTGTTCAAAAAAATAAATAGGCAATTGTCCTGTGCCTGCTCCTTTTAATTGAGCCAACTGTTCACCCAGAACCTTGGCCCCATCTTCTTGATTATTACGTAGCACTTCCGATACATATGTACAGAGTCTTGTCCCATATCTATCTTCCTTGAGCGAATCTGTGATGCCTCGTGGATCCGTGTTCATCAAGGTCGTCATGCGCCCCGTAATGTCCTGGATATTGGGGTTGGCCGCCGAGCCCACGAGAAGGGCGTTTTGAACGGCGCGCATGCGGGATACGACATCTGCCGCAGATGAAAATATTTTTCCCTTGACAGCAGCCTCTCCGCTTTTCGCTGCCCGGTCCAGCAGCTTATTGACGGTTTCAGTCCTATAGAACACGCTATAGCTGCCTTGACCGGTGTAAGTTGTCTCACTGACTCCAGCTTTAACCACATTGTTCAGCACGGACTGGGGCAGATTGTTGATGGCCTGATCAAATGAAGCGCGGCCTTCG
This sequence comes from Ottowia cancrivicina, assembly GCF_029813755.1. NCBI lineage: Bacteria > Pseudomonadati > Pseudomonadota > Betaproteobacteria > Burkholderiales > Comamonadaceae > Ottowia > Ottowia cancrivicina. The sequence continues at coordinate 25,205 of NZ_JARVII010000012.1, forward strand.
GACGTGCCCGTGTCAAAGCTGTTGAGCACGGTCAGGATGGCTTTGGCATCTTTGTCCACCTTTTCCGTCATGGCTCCGCCAAGGGCAAAGGAGTGTCCGTAATCATTGTCAGCCGTGCGGGGCGACATGGCTTCGATATAGGCCCTGCGGCTTTGCAGCGAACCTTTATTGGCAACTGACTCGGCCAGCATCTGCGTGTCGTCGCGGCTGTCAAAGGCGCTGGCCAAGCGGGCCAGGTCTTTGCCTGTGCTGCTTTCGGCCAGCGTGTCGAACAGGGTGCGCTTTTCATCATGCGACAGGCCGCCAGCGCCAAAGATGCCTGTGGCATTGACGTCACTGGCCAATTCATTGAGGTCGGTATCTCCTAGATGGGTCAGCACGCCTTCTCGCTGGTCAGGCGGGAGCTGCCGGAGTTCATCCAGCGTCTTGTGCAAATTGTCATTGCGCGACATGCCCAATGTGCCGTCATTCAGGCTGCGGATTTGAATGTTGTAAGTGGTCTGAAAGGTTTCTCTGGTCAGGGTTGCCATAGTGTTGCTCCTTGCTTGGGTTGAAAACGTGGCTATTCAAACATTTCACGTAGGTTTGCGATAGCTGGGGTAACTATGCAGATGGCCCGAAATGGAGGCGCGGATATAAGTGGATACCCTGGGTTTTGGCGCAGCGCCCGAGGAGCGGCCGAGGAGAAAGGGGCGGCTATCATGTAACAATTTAATGCAAATTGCCCTGTTTTCGCGCTAATTCGCATCAATTGACGGGCAACACGCCCTCAAAAGACCTGAGAAGCCGTCCTCAAAGAGGGAATATGCGGCAAACAATCGTCATGTTCATTCAAGTGGCATGAGCGATAAGCAGTGGCAAGTGCTGGCCAAACACTTTGCTGAAATGAACAAGAGAGGACGTCCTCGGGAGCACAGCGCCCGAAACATGATTAACGCCATCTTCCATATACAAGCCACGGGTTGCCAGTGGCACGCACTACCCAAGGACTACCCGCCCTGCAAACAGGTCTGCAACACCTTTGCCCGCTGGCGTCGGCGCGGCGTGCGGGACGTTCTGCTGGCGCTGCTGCGCCAGCAAGTGCGCGCTAAGGCAGGAAGGCAGGCCAGGCCCAGCACAGCCATCATCGACTCTCAATCGGTCAAGACCGTCTCAAAAGGGGGCAGCGCGGATATGACCGCAGGCAAAAGAGTCAAAGGGCGCAAGCGCCACATAGCCTCAGACACAATGGGGCTGCTGCTGGCCGTGGTGGTGCACTCGACTGGCATCCAAGACCGGGCAGGAGTCAGGGCTTTGCAGATCAGGCTGTTCTTGTACTTTGAGAGTCTGAAGACCATCTTTGTCGATGGCAGCTACTCGTGCAGCCTGATCAATTGGGCACTGAGCATGTTGGGTTGGAACATGCAGGTGATCAAGCGCTGCCAGCAGCGCGTCTTCAGGGTATTGCCCAAGCGCTGGGTTGTGCAGAGGGCTTTTGCCTGGCTGAGTCAATCTAGAAGAATGAGCAAGGACTACGAGGTCAGCGTGGCTTCAGCCGAAGCATTTATCAAGATTGCTTGCATTCGGCGCATGGTCAGGCCCTTGAGATGATTTTGGGGACAGCCTCTCAGGCGGATCACGCCAAGGTATCTCAGCACGGCAGCGATAGAGTGCAGCATCGACAAACAGGCGAGATTGACTGCAGGGCATCCCATATGGCCAGCCCTGCCGGACAAAAGGTCTTGGACGTGTGCCCATTGGACATCTGTCAAGGCGTGTCACGCTCCTGATCATGTTACATGATCAGGATTTGAGACACGCCCTAAATATAAGAAAGCCTAACGAATAAATCCCCATAAATTATAGTAACCATTCCTTAGAATTCCTCCTGATGTTTCAGTAGGCAACTGCTCATATGCAGAAGAAACAACTAATGCTGCTTCACCATTATTGTTGTATGCAGCAACCATTCTAGGTAGAACTTGAACAGGATCGAATCCATTACGGCCATTAAGAGAGGGACCCGAAAAAGATCGAATTATCTTATTTGTTGCTGCACTGTACACACTCCAACGCCCCTCACCACTGATCGTAAGCAAATCTCCATTCCGATTAAATGTATTAACAAAAAAACCCGACCATTTTCCCAAGCAAGGAACGCCCTTAGGCAATTCTTGTTGGCTCCATTGGCCACCAACCCCATCTTTTACATAAACATAACATTTGTCACTATTAGCATCCGCAAACTCACCCCCTGGCATCAAGTTGTATGCATAAACGCGCCCGCCATCCCCTACGACCAAGGGAAAGACTTTGGCTGTATTCGCAATAAAACCTGCTGTATTATTGGCGCTTCCATCAAACCACGCGCGTCCAATATCGTTAACTTGCCAGTCATTTCCTACATCAGCAACCGCAACGAATCTAATATCTGATGAACCAATAGTTTGCACCCATTGTACAGCAGCATATCCTTTGTTAATATGTGCAGCGCTTAAACTACCTCCGCTTTGGCGCGAGTCCATAATTCGTACATCTTCAAACCCACCATCAAATGTTCCTCGAGAAACCATGACATTGACTCTACCAGTTTTTTGCTTAGCAGAAGAGGCCCAAATCATATTTCCGGAATTATCCATACTAAAAACTGATCGGTCTGCAACATTAATATTCTTGAAAATATGTCGTTGCCATTGTGTATGTCCCGCAGGCCGATAGCTAATCGCACGGCGCTCTACGATTTCACCTTTATCACTACCCTCCTTGGGTTCCCAATAAAGATGATGAATAGCAATATTTCCCGCATCATCTATAGCAGGCTCATGCACTTGAGAAAATCCTAATAGATCAGGAAAGTCTGTTAACGGTTCTGGAGCAGACCAAGTGCCTGTCGTGTTTTCATACCGTGAAAACATAAGAAATGTACATAAAGCAGGAGGTTTCTCATAGCTATCTGATAAACAGTTATTTTTTCCAAGCCAAGTAACAATAACATTCCCATTTGGAGATCCCGCGATACTTCCAACAATGAATCGCGAATGACTACTCGTACTCTCTCCTAATAACAGAGGGGTGCTCCACGTAGCTACGCCATCAGCATTTACCTTGCCGCGTATCACATAAACAGACGATGCCATTCCTTGCGTATTTGATCTAGTGGCATAAAGCATAGTAGCATTTCCAGCGTCATCCAATACAACGCCACTCCCTATTGTTGGCGTGTTTTGAGCTGTCTCTGCAGTAGCCGCAACTAATAATCGGCTGCTCCGCCACTTTTCAGCAATAACGGGCGCTTGAGGTTCAGGTGTTGGCGTAGCCGTTGGCGTTGGCGTAGCCGTTGGTGTTGGCGTAGCCGTTGGTGTTGGCGTAGCCGTTGGTGTTGGCGTAGCCGTTGGTGTTGGCGTAGCCGTTGGTGTTGGCGTAGCCGTTGGCGCAGGAACAGAATCTCCGCCACCGCCACAAGCAGCTAAAGCTGCAATCGCAGCAAGCATTAATAAATGCTTAGTACCAGGAATAGACTGAATCAACATTTTTCTCCTTCACAATATGCAATACAATAGAGTCGCTAACTTAGCGCAAACTGAATTTAAAAGCAAGATTAACATACTCTCTCATCAATCTGCTATCGATAATAGCATTTTTGTCTACATGTCACCGATTGAGTGACTACAATCCTGCACATGATCTCCTGCGCAGCTGGTACCGTGAATGTGAGATGCATGGACTGGAGGCTGATGTTGAGCGAGCGTTAGCAGTTTCCCCACACCTTCCAGCTCTTCTCCAGCTAGATGAAGCTGTGTTCAACATTTTGCATGAGCCTAAAGGCGCGAAGTCCGTGTCTCTTGATACGCTGTTACGTGCTCGCCCAAGACGTCCTCCAACCCCAAGCGCAAAGGTCGGTTCAGCGTAGCGACATCGCACAGCAGGTTTTGCTTTTGGTTCAAAATAGGTTCGCAAAGCTTGATACATTCTAACAATTGCTTGCCTTAACTTTCAATGCCTCGACGTGGGGCAAGCCTTGGATAGCTACCACAATGTGATGTTTGACGTTTAAAGACTGTCCTCAAAGCCATTCCAGAAGCCTGCATATGCCGAATGCAAGCGATCTTGACGAAGGCTTCAGCTGATGCCACGCTGATCTCGTAGTCCTTGTACTGCTTTCCCAATTGACTTATCTTGAGACACCAAAAGTACATAAACAGCCTGATCAGCAAAGCCTTGGCTCCCACCCGATCCTGAATACCTGCTAAAGGCGCCACCACGGCCAGCAGCAGTCCCATTGTGTCTACGGCAATATGGCGCTTGTGCCTTTTTGAGACGATCTTGACGGATTGGGAGTCGATGATGACCACGCTGGGTCCGGTCCGCCTGCTCGTCTTGGCGCGCACCTACTGGCGCAGCAGCGCCAGTAGCACGTCCCACACGCTGCGCTGGCACCAGCGAGCAAAGGTGTTGTAGACCCGTTTCCAGAGCGGATAGTTCTTGGGCAGCGCGCTACTGACAGCCAGTGGCTTGCATATAGAAGATGAGAAGATGGCGTTGATCATGTCTCGGGCGCTGCGCACCAGCAGCCTACCTGCGCGTTTACCTGCCGGAAAGTACTTTTGCACAATCTCCAACTGTTCATCGCTCATGTCGCTTAGGCACATGACAATCGTTTGCCGCAAACTCCATTTTTGAGGACAGCCTCTAAAGAGGTGCCACGTCTTGATGAAGAAGCATGCCCAGGATTTGATGGCGGCGCTACCGGGCGGCGGCGGTGAGCTTTACATACACCTGTGTGAGCGCGCGGGCGAGTTGCTCGGGGCGGTGGATGAGGGCAAAACCGCGTGAGCCGAAGAGATGCGGCAGGTAGCCGTGCGCCTGCTGGTCGATGGTGACGCAGAAGGGCACGAGGCCGGCCTGGCGGGCTTCGTGCACGGCGTGGCGGGTGTCTTCCAGACCGTAGCGGCCTTCGTATTGGTCCAGGTCGTTGGGTTTGCCGTCGGAGAGGATGAGCAGCAGGCGCTGGCGTTCGGGCCGCTGGCTGAGGCGTTTGGTTCCGTGGCGGATGGCCGCGCCCATGCGGGTGTAGTAGCCGGGTTTGATGGCGGCCACGCGCTCTTGCGCGGCGGTGTCCCAGCTTTCGCCAAAGCGTTTGAGTTCGTGGATGCGCACGTTGCGGCGCACGGACGAAAAGCCGAGCATTTCAAAGGGGTCGCCAACGCTGTCGAGCGCGCCGCCGAAGACAAGCAGGCTGTCGCGGATGAGGTCGATGACGCGGTCGTCTTGTGTGGCGTAGGCGTCGGTGGAGAGCGAGATGTCGGCCAGCACGACGCTGGCCAGGCTGCGCTCGGTGCGCATGCGCTGCGAGAAGATGGGGGGCGATTCGCTGTGGTGGCTGCCGTGGTGGTCTACGCGGAAGCGCACCCAGGCATCCAGGTCCAGTTCCTCGCCTTGCAGCAGGCCGTGCAGCCAGCGGGGGCCGGCGCGCAGGGCTTCAAAGCGGCGGCGCACCTGGCGTTCGGTAGCGCGGAGTTTGTAGCGGTCGATGGCGCTCGGTTCGCGTTTTTTGGGGTCGTCGCCGGATTGCGCTTGCGCCGCCTGCTGGGCGGTGTCGGCTGTTGTGCCGCTGGCTTTTTCTGCGCTGGCTTCTGCGATTTTGTCTTCGGAGCGGGGGCGCAGGCGCTGTGCGCGGCATACGTCGGGGCGCAGTGTGTGGGCTTTGAAGTCCCATTCGGGCAGGGGTTCGCCTTCGCCCACGGGCAGATCGTCCCAGGCGGCGCTGGGCAGGTCGAGGTCGAACTTGACGCGCGCGGCCAGCGTTTCGCCGCCTTTGGCGATGGCGAGTTCGTCCATGTCGTCGGCCACTTTGGTGGCGTCGTGATCGTCTTGATCGTCGCCCGCGCGATTGACGCGAACGAATTCGCCCCAGCTCAAGATGGATTCGGCGCGGAAGAACATCATCAGCCCGTTGCGGTTGCTGGTGTCTTGCGTGCGGCTGGCGCGGCGGCGCTTGTTGTCTTGCTGGGTGTGTTTGTTGTTGCGCGGGCGGGCGGCATCAGGGTCGTCGTCGCGCGCAGGGCCGGCGGGCGGGGGGGCGGCATGAAGCAGCCAGAGCCAGACGGGCGCGGTATCGACGGCGTGGACGATAGCCGTGTTTTCCGGCACGCCGGGCAGCGGCTGGGCCGGGTCGCTCCAGGCTGGCGATTGGGGGCCGGCGGCGGCAAAGTCGCGCAGGGCCTTGAGCGTTTGCACGATGGCGCGCTCGGCCCGCTGGCCTGCCGTGCTTTTTATTTTTTCGGGCGGGGTGCGCTGGGCCAGGTGGGCATCGACCAGGCGGCAAAAGCGCACGCGCAGGCCGGGGTAGGTGCGCAGGGCGCGGCGGGCAGCAGCCACGTTGTCGGCCAGCCAGCCCGCAGACGTGGTTTCATGACTGGCGGCAAGAGCGGCCAGCCACAGGTAAAGGGCACGGTTGAGTTCGCGGCTGTCGAACACGGCAATGGTTGGCGGCAAAGCCAGGGTTTCGCCGTCCAGCGAGGTGACGGCGGCGCGCTCGCCATAGCCCGCGATTTTCTGAACCCAGCTGCGCCGCCCGCCGATTTTTTGTGCCGAAGCGGTCGCCACGCGCACGGCAGCGTCGCCCCCGGCTGCGCGAAACAGCAATTCAACGGCACGGGTCACGTCCTCCAGCGGCACGGCCGCTTCCATGAAGGAAGGGTCCGCCACGCGCATGATGAGGCGGTGCCAGCGTTCGCCCACCCACTCTTCCATGATGCTTGCTCCGTTGTTGCGGCTTTTTTGAACCCGTTCAGTCTTGCGGCGCCCACACGGCCTGCACGACTTCATCGAGGGCGGCGGCGGTGTCGTGGTCGTCGGTGAGGGCATCGACGATGGCGGCGCGGCAGGCGGTGCGTTCGTCCAGCCCGGCCACGATCAGGCGGCCTGCCACCACCAGCAAGCGCGTGCTGACGGTTTCTTCAAGGTCTTGATCCGTCAGGCGGCGCAAGGCCGTGGCCAGCCGCACCAGGCGCGTAGCCAGCTCAGGGCTGGCATGGGCTTCTTTTTCGATGATGCGCTGCTCCACATCAGCCACGGGGTAGTCAAAGCCCAGGGCCACAAAGCGCTGGCGCGTGCTGGGCTTGAGGTTTTTGAGCAGGTTCTGATAGCCAGGGTTGTAGGAGACGACCAGCATGAAGCCGGGCGGCGCTTGCAGCAGCTCGCCCGTGCGCTCGATGGGCAGGATGCGGCGGTCGTCAGTCAGCGGGTGGAGCACGACTGTGGTGTCTTTGCGGGCTTCCACCACTTCGTCCAGATAGCAGAGGGCGCCCTGGCGCACGGCGCGCGCCAGCGGGCCGTCAGACCAGACGGTGTTGCCGTCGCCGATGAGAAAGCGCCCAACGAGGTCGGCGGCCGTCAGGTCGTCATGGCAGCTCACGGTAATCAGCGGGCGGCCCAAGCGGGCGGCCATGTGTTCCACAAACCGCGTTTTGCCGCAGCCCGTGGGGCCTTTGAGCAGCACTGGCAGGCGCTGCCGGAATGCGTGTTCAAACACGCGGCATTCATCGGCCTGTTCGGCATAAAACGGAATGGCGGCCTGGGCCTGATCGGTTGCGGACATCGGCTTTCTCTCTTGGTGAAACGACAAAAGGCTGAAAAAAAATCGCCGCTCCCTCTTGCAGGTTGCGGCGATCGGGATCGTCAGACAGATGGGGGGCGCATCACGGGTTTTTCAACGCTCCGCGCATCTGTCATTGCTGGCGCACTGCGGTTTTATTCACCGTGGCGCACGCGTTGGGCCACGCCGGGCATCACGCCGCCACGGCGGCCATACCAGTTGCCTTCCACCGGCTCGCCGCCGATGAAGAAGCTGGCGAGATACAGCACCAGACCGATCAGGAAGGCTACGCCGCCAAACAGGCGCACCCAGTAGAAGAAGACGATCTGGTCTTGCGCGGCCATGAAGGCCATGGCGCCATCGGTCGGGAAGCGTTGCAGGTAAATCTGCACCGCGCCGGCCAGCGTCAGCGCCAGGGTAATCACGCCCATGCCGACGCTCATGATCCAGAACGACCAGATTTCCACCGTCTGCGAAGCGCGGCTGTTGGCCACGCGGCCGCGCAAGGTGGGCATGGCGTAGCTGATCAGGCAAATCACCACCAGCGCATAAGCGCCATAGAAAGCCAGGTGGCCGTGCGAAGCCGTCAGCTGCGTGCCGTGCGAGTAGTAGTTCACCCACGAGAGCGTGTGCAGGAAGCCCCAGATGCCAGCGCCCAAAAAGCCCAGCACCGTGCAGCCCAATGCCCACACCACGGCAGCCTGGTTGGCGTGGTCACGGCGGCGGCGCTGAACCATGCGGTAGGCAAACAGCGTCAGCAGGAAGAAGGGAATCGGCTCCAGCGAGGAGAAGATGTTGCCGACCAAGTGCCAGTAGCCCGGCAGGCCGATGAAGTAATAGTGGTGAGCCGTGCCCAGAATGCCCGAGAACAGGGCCGTGGCCATGATCACGTAAATCCACTTGTCCACCACTTCGCGGTCAGCGCCAGTGGTCTTGATGAGCACGTAGGCCAGCAGCGAAGCCAGAATCAGCTCCCACACGCCTTCCACCCAGAGGTGAACCACGAACCACCAGTACATCTTGTCGCGCACCAGATCGTGCGGGTTGTAGAACGAGAACAGGAACATCAGCGCCAGGCCCCACAGCCCAATCATCAGGATGGTGGTGACAGTGGTCTTGCGGCCTTTCAGATAGGTCATGCTCAGGTTGAACAGCATGGCCAGCGCCACGATGACGATGCCCACCTTGGTCGGCAGCGGCTGCTCCAGAAACTCGCGGCCCATGGTCATGAGCAGGTCATTGCCGGTCAGCTCCGCCAGCCGGGCGTAGGGCACCAGCAGATAGCCCAGGATGGTGGCTGCGCCTGCTGCCAGGAAAATCCAGAACATCAGCAGCGCAAGTCCAGGGCTGTAAAGCTCGGTTTCCGCTTCTTCGGGCACCATGTAATAGGCTGCGCCCATGAAGCCGAACAGCAGCCACACGATCAGCAAGTTCGTGTGCACCATGCGGGCCACATTGAACGGAATGTGCGGGAACAGAAAGTCGCCGTAGATGTACTGCACGCCCATGACCAGACCAAAAATGATCTGGCCCACAAACAGGCCCAGCGCCGCAATGAAATACGGCTTGGCAACCGCCTGCGACTTGTATTTGAGGGTAAAGGTGGTATTGCTCATGATGGATGAATCCTCTCGTGCGGCGATCAGCCTTCGATATTGGGCGGCCAGCTTTCAGTATCGATTTCGCCGGTCCATTTCAGGAACTCGACGAGGTCGTCGAGCTGCTCATCCGTCAGGTTGAACTGCGGCATCTGGCGGCGGCCCTTTGCGCCCAGCGGCTGCGCCTGCATCCAGCCTTTGATGAACTCGGCGCCGCCATCGTCGCCGCCTCGGCGCTTGTAAACGTTGCCCAGCTCCGGCGCGAAATACGCGCCCTCGCCCAGCAGCGAGTGGCAGCCCACGCAGTTGCGCGTTTCCCAGATTTTCTTGCCGCGCACCACCGCTTCGCTCATTTGCGACTGGTTGCTGCGCTCCGGAATGCGGCGTTCGGAATCAAACACCAGCCCGATGAAGATGAAAATGAAAAACAGCGACCCACCGTAGAAGATGTTGCGGGCCATCTGCTTGGTGAACCCGCTTGATGCTCCTGAACTCATGGTTCAATTTCTCCGAGGTTGAAAAACGACGGTGGAGCATAGCGAATCTCAAAAACCCATCCTTGAAACAAGTCAAATACGCCGGATTTCCATCGGCTCGGTCTCTGAAGGGGAAATTTATATTGATAATAACAATTCTCATTTGTGAATAAAAAGATGAATTCCTCCCGCCGCGATATACGCATTTGTGGCGCTTTTTTCGCGAAAGGCCATGCGCCTGGCCTTCCTGCCTTCCTGCCTTCCTGCCTTCCTGCCTTCCTGCCTTCCTGCCTTCCTGAGCAGCATGCGCCGGACCGATACGCCAGCGCCCTGCCCTGCTAGCATGCCCGCCCCTGTTTCACTCGCAAAGGAGATTTGCCATGACCTCATCCCCAAGCCCCTGCGCCGCCCGCCTGCTGGCCGCCGCCTGCACCGCCGCCGTGCTGGCTGGCTGCGCCAACGTCACTGAAGGGCAGCGCAACGTCATGATCGGCACCGGCGTGGGCGCGGCGGCGGGCGGCCTCATTGGCGATGGCCGGGGTGCGGCCATTGGCGCGGCCGTAGGCGCGCTGGGCACCTACGCCTGGACGCAGTACATGGAAAACAAGCGCCGCGACATGGAGCGCGTGACCGCAGGCACCGGCGTCAGGGTGGAGCAGACGGCCGACAACCAGCTCAAGCTCAGCGTGCCCAGCGACATTTCCTTTGCCACCAACAGCGCGCAAATCGTCTCTGGCCTGCGCCCTGTGCTGGACACCTTTGCCAACGGCCTGAGCCAGCAGCCGGGCCTGGAAATCGTCATCGTCGGTCATGCCGACAGCAGCGGCAACGACGCCATCAACGACCCCCTGGCCCGCAACCGCGCCGCCAGCGTGCGCGACTACCTCGTTTCTCGCGGCGTCAGCAGCGCCCGCATCCAGACCGAAGGGCGCGGCTCGCGCGAACCCATCGCCAGCAACGCCACTGCCGAGGGCCGTGCGCGCAACCGCCGCGTGGAAATCTTCCTGGCCGAACGCGCCCAGCAGCAACCCGCCTACCAGCAGCCAACACATCAGCAACCCGCGTATCAGCAGCAGCCCGGCTACTCCACTCCCGTCGGCACTCCCATGAATTGATGAGGCCTCATGAGCCGCCTCCCGCTGCCCGCAGACTGGCTCGTGCCGGACTGGCCCGCCCCGCCCGGCGTGCGGGCCGTCTGCACCACACGCTCTTGCCCAGCAGGTGACGCGCCGTCGGCCGCGCCCTGGGGCGGCTTCAACCTGGCGGATCACGTCGGCGACGCACCGCAGGCCGTGGCCTCACACCGCGCCGCGCTGGCCGCCTGCACGGGCGCGCGGCCTGTTTTTCTGAAGCAGATGCATGGCTGCCACGTAGCGGAACTTGATGCGTACGCGCCTGACGGCCAGCCTGCTGATGCCGCCGTTACCGCCAGCTCCGGCGTAGCCTGCACCGTCATGGTGGCCGACTGCCTGCCCGTGCTGCTGGCCCGCGCGGATGGCGCGGCAGTGGCTGCCGCCCATGCGGGCTGGCGCGGGCTGGCGGGCGGCGTGATCGAAGCTGCGGCGCAGGCCGTGCGTCGCCTGGGGCCGCACCCGCCCGCATCTGCAGCGTCCGCCACATCCGCCGTCGAAGTCGTGGCCTGGCTAGGCCCCTGCATCGGCCCTGACGCCTTTGAAGTCGGCCCCGAAGTGCGCGCTGCCTTCACCGCCGCCCGCCCTGAAGCCGCCGCCTGCTTTTCCCCCCGCCCCGGCGGCAAATGGCTGGCCCATCTGCCCGCCCTCGCCCGCCAACGGCTGGCCGCGCTGGGCATTCCCACCTGGGGCAACGACGGCAGCCCCGCCTGGTGCACCTTCAGCCAGCCGCAGCTTTTTCACTCCTATCGCGCCCGCCCCGTTACGGGCCGCATGGCCGCCTGCGTCTGGCTGCAAGCCGGGCACCCCTGAATTCATCCCGCTCAGGTAACAACCGTGCGGCCCAGTGCCGCTCAGGCGTATTAAAAACCGGAGCAAATCTAGCGGGTATAAAAATCCCGCTTGCGCCCGTTCCACTAGGACCATCAGCTATGTATTTGATAGCTGATTCAGGCTTCTTTCAGCGCCCGCCGCCTGCAATAACGTCCGCCGTTTACCAGTTTGGGTTGTTGCTGCCTACAAGATCGCAGAGACTCAATTGTTTGAAAGCATGCTGCCTCTGAATTCGCATCATGCAGCCGGCCTCCAGACTGGCTCATTAGGTGACACAGCAATCTGTTTTGTAGGCGAGAATTCAGTCATTACAACCTGCGAAATGAAAATGAAGCGCGTCACGCAAGACGACATTGACGCGGCTGCAGCCAAGATAACCAGAGCGCCAACCAGAATTCACAACTGTCTGTTTGTCACCACGGATGCAATCAACCCTATGGTGACTGAATACACCGCAACGTTTTGCGAAAAACTGGCAGCATTGAGATTGTCATTTTTGATTGCATCGAATGTCTGCAGCACTTTCTGCACCATTCCATCGCATTCGAAAGAATTACCTCAACGCTTATCAGAAACTGGTTTTAGACGAGCCAGATTCATCTGCCGGCCAAACGTTACAAGAAGCATTTCCGGGATTGCGCCAGACTGCGAAAGCAGTGAATGAATTCAGCAGATTCAGAAATCTGCAAGGCAATAAAAGAGCTTCGTCCAACCATTACGCAAATCCCAAAACACAGATTTGCTGCATATGCAATAGCAAGCTATCCAGCCCGTACCCGGACGTCTCAGTCGTCAGACTCCTCAAACTCGCTCCAGAAACTGAAGCAAGATCAGTGTTTCCCTGGTTCACGCCTGCGCCTTGCGCGGGTCCAGCGCGTCGCGCAGGGCGTCGCCCGTGAAGGTGAGCAGCAGCAGGGTGACAACCAGCACGCCGAAGGTGGAGAGGGAAATCCACCAAGCGTCGATGTTGTTTTTGCCCTGGCTAAGCAGCTCGCCCAGCGAAGGGGTGCCGGGCGGCACGCCCAGGCCCAGGAAGTCGAGCGAAGTCAATGCCAGAATGGCCGCGCTCATGCGAAAGGGCAGGAAGGTGACTACGGGCGTCAGGCTGTTGGGCAGCAGGTGCCACCACACCAGCCGCCAGCGCGACACGCCCAGCGCGCGGGCGGCGCGCACGTAGTCCAGCTGGCGGTTGCGCAGGAATTCGGCGCGCACGTAGTCCGACAGGCCCATCCAGCCAAACAGGCCCAGCAGCACGATCAGCAGGCTCACGCTGGGCGATAGCACGGCGCTGAAGATGATGAGCAGATACAGCTCCGGCATGGCGCTCCAGATTTCAATGAAGCGCTGGCCCGCCAAATCCACCTTGCCGCCAAAAAAGCCCTGCGCAGCGCCTGCCGCCACGCCCAGGGCCACGCCCAGGGCGGTAAGCGCCAGGCCAAAGAGCGCGCTGACGCGAAAGCCGTACAGCAGCTGCGCCAGCAAATCGCGTCCGCGATCATCGGTGCCCAGCCAGTTTTCGCGCGAAGGCGCGGCGGGCGCGGGCGCGTCTGAAAAGTAGTTGATGGTCTGCGCGCCATACGGATTGGGCGGATAAATGGCCCAATTTCCGGGTTTTTCAAATTGCTGGCGAATATAGGGATCAAGATAATCAGTTTCCGTGTGGAAATCGCCGCCAAAAACCGTTTCCGGATAGCTTTTGAATATTGGAAAGTAATAAGCGCCTTCGTAGCGCAATATCAGCGGCTTGTCGTTGGAAAGCAGCTCCGCCAGCAGGCTGAGGGCCACCAGCACGGCAAAAGCCATCAGGCTCCAATACCCCAGCCGGTGGCGCTTGAAGCGCAGCCATGCGCGGTGGGCAGGGGAAAGCGAGGCGAAATCAGGCATGAGTCAAATGCGGGCCGCTTATTCCTCAAGACATTCTTATCCGAATTATCCAAAACGGATTCAAGGTTTATTTTCAGACTGTTTTATTCAATTGTGAAGATGCCATGATTGCTCATGATGCCTGCCAAGCTCATCAAATAGTTTGCTCAAACTGGCATTGATAATCGTTGTTCCGTTTTGAAGCGCTGGCAGCATTGCGCCTTTTAATAAAAAGGCAGGAAACCGCCCTGCAAGGACTGGCTTCCTGCCTTTTGGGTGGAGCGGTTTACAGCAGATTCATCTTCTTGGCCGCTTCGGTCAGTTCATCGCGGAATTTGGGGTGGGCGATGCTGATGAGCGCCTTGGCGCGGTGCTGGGCGCTCTGGCCGCGCAGCTGGGCGACGCCGTATTCGGTGACGACGTAGTCGATGTCGTTTTTGCTGGTGGTCACGTGCGTGCCGGGCGTGAGCGTGGGGGCGATGCGGGAGATGGTGTCGTCCTTGGCGGTGGAGGGCAGCACGATGAAGGCCTTGCCGCCACGGCTGCGGTTGGCCGCGCGCACGAAGTCGGCCTGGCCGCCAGTGCCCGAATAGGGCTTGATGCCTTGCGATTCAGAGCCGCACTGGCCCAGAAAGTCAATCTGCATGGTGGCGTTGATGGCAATGAGCTTGTCGTTTTGCCCGGCCAGGTAGGGGTCGTTGGTGAAGTCCACGGGGTGCATTTCCACGGCGGGGTTGCGGTCCATGAACTGGTAGAGCTTTTTGCTGCCCAGGCCGAAGGTGGCGATCATCTTGCCGGGCAGGTAGTTCTTGCGGCGGTTGGTGATGACGCCCGCTTCCACCAGGGTCATGATGCCGTCGCCGATCATTTCGGTGTGCACGCCCAAGTCTTTCTTGTGGGTGAGCTGCATCACCACGGCGTCAGGAATGGCACCGTAGCCGATTTGCAAGGTGGCGCCGTCTTCGATCATGTCGGCCACGTATTTGCCAATGGCTTCCTGCACGGGGCCGATCTTGGGCAGGCCCACTTCAAGCACCGGGTCCTCGCTTTCGGTCAGGGCCGTGACTTGCGAGATGTGGATGTGGCAGTTGCCAGCGGCGAAGGGCACGTTGGGATTGACTTCCAGCACCACCGCGCGCGCTTTCTTGATGGCGGCCATCGTGTAGTCAGGCCCCAGGCTCAAAGAGAACCAGCCGTGCTTGTCCATGGGCGAGGCCATGCTGAACACCACGTCGGACTTGACCAGGCCCTGCTCGATCAGCGCGGGCAGCTCGGAGAAGTAGGCCGGCACGTAGTCAATCCAGCCCGCCTGCGCGCCTGCGCGCGAAGGGCCGCCCACAAAGTAAGCCAGGTGGCGCACGTTGCGGCTCGTTTCGGGATCGAAGTAGTCGTATTTCTGGATGGGCAGGATCTGGCCCACCGTCACACCTTCAAACTCGCGGCGCTGATCGCTCAGCGCTTTGAGCAGCGTGGGCGGCTCGGCCACGCCCGTGGGCACGACGATGGCGTCGCCGTTTTTCACAACGCGCACGGCGTCATGGGCGGAAAGGCGTTTTTGGGCATACAAAGCTTCAAAGCTCATGGTTGTCTCCTTGAAAGGTTATGGAAAAAACAATCCTTGCCTTCATCAACTCAGTCGAATTTGACGCGCGGATCCACCCAAACGTAACACAGGTCAGACACCAGCCGCGTCACCAGGCTGATGAGGGTAAACAGATACAGCGTGCCCAGCACCACCGGGTAGTCGCGCCGAATCACGCTTTCATAGCTCAGCAGCCCCAGGCCGTCGAGCGAAAACAGCGTTTCAATCAGCAGCGCCCCCGTGAAAAACGCGCCGATGAACGCCGCCGGAAAGCCCGTGACGATGGGAATGAGCGCATTGCGCAGCACGTGTCCATAGAGCACCTGCCGCTCGCCCAGCCCTTTGGCGCGCGCCGTGAGCACGTATTGCTTGCGGATTTCTTCCAGAAAGCTGTTGCGCGTGAGCATGGCCGTGGTGGCAAAGCTGCCCAGCACCATGGCCGTCACGGGCAGGGTCACGTGCCAGAGGTAATCGGCCACCTTGCCCCAAAGAGACAGCTCGTCGAAGTGGGCCGACGTCAGCCCCCGCAGCGGAAACCACTGCAACTGCCCGCCAAACACCACCAGCAGCGCCACGCCCAGCACAAAGCCCGGAATGGCGTAGCCAGCCAGCAGCAGCACGGTGGTCGCCAAGTCAAAGCGCGAACCCGCGCGCACCGCCTTGGCCACGCCCAGCGGCACGCTCACCAGGTAAGAGATGAAAAACGTCCACAGCCCCAGGCTGGCCGAAACCGGCAGCTTCTCGCGGATGAGCTGCCACACATCCTTGTTCTGGAAAAAACTCGTGCCCAGATCAAAGCGCGCGAACTGCCGCAGCATGATGAAAAAGCGCTCGTGCGCGGGCTTGTCAAAGCCATAGAGCTTTTTGATCTGCGCCAGCCGCGCCTCATCCACGCCCTGGCCGCCCCGGTAAGTGAGCGCGCCGCCTTCGGCCGCGCCGCCCGCCGCCTTGGCCTCGGCCAGGTACTGCTCCACCGGCCCGCCCGGCACGAACTGCAAAACGATGAAAGTCAGCAGCAGCACGCCCAGCAGCGTGGGCAGCATCAGCAGCAGGCGTTTGGCAATGTAGGCAGGCATGGCAAGGCTGACGGCCCGCCGCAGCGGCAGGCCTTGAATCCATCATGCCCCTAGCCTACTCCATTTCACTTCATTTTTGATAGCTGCCCGCGCTGATTCCACGGGGACTTGCGGCCGGTTTGGCCTTGAAACCCAGCGCCAGAGCCAGCCTTGCCGACAGCGCGGCCCATCCGCCCTGCTCCGCCTGCACGCCGCATCCGTTAAAAACGCCGTTTTGCCCCGCCCTGCCCGCGCCATGCGAATCGCCACCTGGAACGTCAATTCACTCACCGCCCGCCTGCCCCACGTGCTCGACTGGCTGGCCGCCAACCCCGTGCAAGTGTTGGCGCTGCAAGAGCTGAAGATGGCCGACGAAAAATTCCCGCACGATGCGCTGGCCGCCGCTGGCTACAGCGCCGCCGTTTACGGGCAAAAAACTTACAACGGCGTGGCGCTGCTGCTGCGCCAGCCGCTGGCGGCTGAAGACGTGACGCGCGGCATCAGCGGCTTTGCCGACGACAACGCCCGCCTCATTGCCGCCACCGTGCCCGCGCCGGGCGGGCCGCTGCGCCTGGTCAATGGCTATTTCGTCAATGGGCAAGAGCCAGGCTGCGACAAGTTTGATTACAAAATGCGCTGGCTCACCGCCCTGCACGGCTGGCTGCAAGCGGAGCTGGCGCGCCACCTGCGCCTGGCGCTGGTGGGCGACTTCAACATCGTGTTCGAAGACCGCGACAGCCATGACCCCGTGGGCCTGGCGGGTGCCATCCTGCACACCCCGGAAGAACGCGCGCACTTTCGCAGCCTGCTGAATCTGGGCCTGCAAGACGCCTTCCGCCTGTTCGAGCAGCCGCCACAAAGCTTTTCATGGTGGGATTACCGCCAATTGAGCTTTCAGAAAAACCGTGGCCTGCGCATTGACCACATTCTCATCAGCACGGCGCTTGTGCCGCAAGCGCGCGCCTGCGCCATTGACCGCGCCCCGCGCAAATGGCAGCGCCCCAGCGACCACGCGCCCGTGGTGCTCACGCTGGAATGAAAAACGGTTTTCTCCCCTTTTTCCGCTTATTGCCCGCCTGGCATTCGGCCCCGCTAAAATCCGCCCCCATTCACTATTGCCTTTCGGAAAACACCATGAAAAAAACACTGGCGCTCGCCCTGCTGCTTTCGCTGCCCATGCTGGTGCAGGCGCAGGATGGCGAGAAAAACAGCGGCCTCATCAAAAGCGTTTCCGGCGCCGTCTCTGGCGCAGTGCAAAGCGGCAAAGACATCATCAAGGGCGTCAAGCAAGGCTGGGACGAAGGCCGCCAGGGCGGCGCCAGCCTGGACGACGCCGTCATCATCCACGACCGCAAATTCAAGGATTACGTGGAAATCAGGATTTTCTCCGTCAATCTTGACGCCGGCGTGTACACCGTGAATATCGGCATCAAAAATAAAACCGACCGTATCGTCCGCCTCACCAACCTGATGGAACAGAAAAACCTGCAATTGCTGGACCAAGACAAATACGTGGCTTATTCCGGCTCCGTGGACAATGACATCACGGTGCCCAAAAGCGCTGCCATCAAATACACCTTTTATTTTCCCTCCAGCGCCCTTGTTTCAGCCGCGAAAACCCTGCGGCTGTACGAAGAAGACATTCCCCT
This sequence comes from Ottowia cancrivicina, assembly GCF_029813755.1. Taxonomy (NCBI): domain Bacteria; kingdom Pseudomonadati; phylum Pseudomonadota; class Betaproteobacteria; order Burkholderiales; family Comamonadaceae; genus Ottowia; species Ottowia cancrivicina. Next base: position 42,968 of record NZ_JARVII010000012.1, read on the forward strand.
GAATTAAGCGCCAGAAAACCGGGCGCCAAAAACCTTCATTTTCCCGCCTCAAACATCAAAGGAGAAACGCCATGAGCACCTGCGCCTGCGCCGCCGCTGCGGCCGCCGCCGCTGCCGCCAACCAGCCGCCCCACCAGCACGGCCCCGGCTGCGGTCACACCGCCATCCGTCACAACGGCCACGTGGACTACCTGCAAGAAGGCCACCTGCACCACCCGCATGAAGGCCGCGTGCAAGAGCACTCCATCGCCGTCTCCGACACCAACCCCGAAGGCTGCACGCCCCCTTGCGCCGGCCACGAGCCGGGCCACGTGCACGGCCCCGGCTGCGGCCACGAAGCCGTGCCGCACGGCAACCACATCGACTTTCTCGTCAATGGCCGCCTGCACCACCCGCACGGCGACCACTGCGATGACCACGGCCCCGTGGAAGTTGTCCAGGGCTGACCCTCGCCTCATCGCCCAAGCACGCAAGCCAGCGCCTTTCATCGCGAAGGCGCTGGCTTCTTTCTTTCCGGCCCCGCCTTCGCCTGCTCTCCTGCGCTCCTTCAGGAGCCTGTCCGCCAGCTCTCTTCACCCATCAATTCATTCGCTTCTTTTTCGATAGCTGCCCGTGCACGTTTCACTAGGACTATCGTCATTTCCGAGGCTGATTTTTCGCTATTCAAACGAAAGCAAAATCCGGACGAACGCCGCCGCATGCGCGCTGGCGCGCTCATCCGGGAACCTGTTCAGAGTCTGGCCGTGAGGGGCAAAAGAGCGTGAACGGCGCGCGAATGGCATCGCCAGCCCTGCGGCGGCAAACAGCAGCGCCTGATCCTGGCTCGCGCCCTGCTGCGCCGCCCTGCCCTGCTCTTTCTGGATGAAGCCTCCGCCCTGATGCGCAGGCCCTGTCTGGCAAACGCGCCAATCTGAGCCGCCTCATGCCAAATGCCCGCGCGGCGCTGCCCTTCAAAATGCAAAATGCGCGCGCCCGATGAACAAGGCGCAGCCTGCAAGCCGCTCCGCATGTCTGGCCACACCTGAAAAAGGAGCAAATTCAGGGGGTCGGAAATGCCATACCTCGCACATTCCATCGGGACTTCATGCTATCAAGAAAATAGCGAAATAACGCCGCCTGTTCCATGCCTTGCGCGCCCACGGACGGACTCTGAACAGGCTCTCAAGCCATCAAAAAGCGATACAGGTTGCGCAGCATGCCTGCCGTTGCGCCCCAGATGTAGTGCTCGCGCCCCGCTTCGTCCGTGTACGGCATTGAAAACCACTGGCGGCCATCGGCCATCTGGTGGCGGCGGTGGTGGGCCGGGTTCATCAAAAAGGCCAGCGGCGCTTCAAACACCTGCGCCACTTCATCCGGGTTGGGCCGCAGCGCAAAGCCTGGCTGCACCAGCCCCACCACGGGCGTGACGGCGTAGCGCGTGCCCGTCACGTACGCCGCCAGCTCGCCCAGCACCTGTACGTGGCGGCGCGCCAGGCCCACTTCTTCCTCGGCCTCGCGCAGCGCCGTGGCCGCCGCGCTGGCATCTTCCGCATCCGCCTTGCCGCCCGGAAAAGCCACTTGTCCGGCGTGGCTGGACAGGTGCGCCGTGCGCTGCGTCAGCAGCACTGTCATCCCTTGCGGGCGCTGTACCAGAGGCATCAGCACCGCCGCTGCCGCCAGCGGGCGGCTGGCGCCGGGCAGGTCAGGTTCGCGCCGCACTTCCGGCTGCCAGGCGGGCGGCGCGGCAAAGCGCTGGCGCAGCGCCTGCGGCGTCAGCCGGGCGGCTGCCACGGCGGGCAGGTGCGTGTCCACCCCACACACCGGAATCTGGCGCGGATCAAACAATGCATGCATGACGGGCTGTGTGACAGGAGCGCGGCACAAAGGGTGTGCGGAGCGCGGGCGCCGCCCCGCTCAAGCACATGGCAAGGCGCTGCGGCAATGGCTGGCTGGCGCGCGCCAGCGCTCAGTCTTCAGGCACCAGGCAGGCTTGCACCACCTGCAAGTCATTGTCCCTGGCGAAATTCATCACGAAATCCCAGGCCATAGGTTCATGCTGGCGCAGGGCGGCGCTCAGAACCACGCATTTGATGTTGTTCATGGTGGTCGGCACGCACCAGGGCGAGTAGCAAAGGCGCGCGTCAGACGGCGCGCTGCCCTTGGGGCGGAACTGGCTCATCACGCCAGCCAGGCGTTCGGCCCAGTCGCTGGGCCTGAAAGCGCGGCCCGAGCTGGTGATGCCCTGAATGAAAACCTGGCTGTCGGGTGAGCGGGGGGGTGCCATTGCGTATGCGGTTGCGGCGGCAAACGGGCGCTGCCGCCTGTTGTTCGCCTGTTGTTTTATGTGGCGATGGGTGTAGCAGAGGTGCAAAACCGGCGGATTTTACGCGGCAAGCCAAGGAATCGGGCCTGCCCTAGAATTCACGCGCCGGGCCGCGCTGCAAGCGGCCTGGCATCTTTTTTTGCAAGGAATCGTTGCCATGTCTGCCCCTGCCGAAGCGGCCTCGCCTCACACCATGAACACCTACGCCCGCCTGCCGGTGGCCATGGAGCGCGGCGCAGGCTGCCGCCTGTGGGACGTGAACGGCAACCGCTATCTGGACGCGCTGGCCGGCATTGCCGTGAACACGCTGGGCCACGCCCATCCGAAGCTGGTGCCCGCCTTGCAGGAGCAGGTGGGCAAGCTCATTCACTGCTGCAATTACTACCACGTGCCCGATGCCGAGCGGCTGGCGGCGAAGCTGGCCGCGCTTTCGGGCATGACCAACGTCTTTTTCTGCAACAGCGGGCTGGAAGCCAACGAGGCCGCCCTCAAGCTGGCGCGCAAATACGGCCACGACAAAGGCATTGCCAATCCGCAAATCGTGGTGTGCGAAAAAGCCTTTCATGGCCGCAGCATCGCCACGCTCAGCGCCACGGCCAACCCGAAAGTGCAAAAGGGCTTCGAGCCGCTGCTGCCCGGCTTCATCCGCGTGCCGCTCAATGACATTGAGGCGCTGAAAAAAGCCACTGACGGCCATCCGGATGTGGTGGCCGTGTTTTTTGAAACGATTCAGGGCGAAGGCGGCGTGAACCCCGCGCGCGCCGAATACCTGCGCCAGCTGCGCCAGCTTTGCGACGAGCGCGGCTGGCTGATGATGATTGACGAAGTGCAGTGCGGCATGGGCCGCACCGGCAAGTGGTTCGCGCACCAGTGGGCGGGCATCACGCCTGACGTGATGCCGCTGGCCAAGGGCCTGGCCTCGGGCGTGCCCGTCGGCGCGGTGGTGGCTGGCCCCAGGGCCGCCCACATCTTCCAGCCCGGCAACCACGGCACCACTTTCGGCGGCAATCCGCTGGCCATGCGCGCGGGCGTGGAAACCATCCGCATCATGGAAGAAGAGGGCCTGGTGGCGCATGCCGGCGAGGTGGGCTCGCATCTGAAAGAGGCGCTGCAAACGGCGCTGGACGGCACGGCGGGCGTGAAAGAAGTGCGCGGCCAGGGCTTGCTGATCGGCATCGAGCTGGACCGCCCTTGCGGCGCGCTGGCGCTGCGCGCCTTGCAGGCGGGCCTGCTCATCAGCGTGACCGCCGAGCGCGTGGTGCGCCTGGCGCCGCCGCTCATCCTCACGCAGGCCGAGGCGGACGAAATCGTCTCCATCCTCGTTCCGCTGATCAAAACCTTTCTGAAAGAAAAAGCCGCGCCATGACCGCACCCGCCCCCATCAGGCACTACCTTCAGTTTTCCGATTTCACGGCGGACGAATACGCCTACCTGCTGGAGCGCGCCGCGCTCATCAAGCGCAAATTCAAGGCCTACGAAAAACACCACACGCTCACCGACCGCACGCTGGCGCTCATCTTTGAAAAAGCCAGCACCCGCACGCGTGTGAGCTTTGAGGCGGGCATGTACCAGCTGGGCGGCAGCGTGGTGCATCTGACCTCGGGCGACAGCCAGCTGGGCCGCAGCGAGCCGGTTGAAGACACCGCGCGCGTCATCAGCCGCATGGTGGACGCCGTGATGATCCGCACCTTCGAGCAAGAGCGCCTGCAGCGCTTTGCCGCGCACTCGCGCGTGCCCGTCATCAACGGCCTGACCAACGAATACCACCCCTGCCAGATCCTGGCCGACATCTTCACCTACACCGAGCATCGCGGCTCCATCTGCGGCAAGACCGTGGCCTGGATAGGCGACGGCAACAACATGGCCAACACTTGGGCGCAGGCCGCCGCGCTGCTGGGCTTCGAGCTGCGCGTGTCCACCCCGCGCGGCTATGAAGTGGACACCGCGCTGGCCGCGCTGGACGGCGGCGGCAAGGGCTGGCAGAACTTCGCCGACCCCCGCCAGGCCTGCGCGGGCGCTGATCTCGTCACCACCGACGTGTGGACCAGCATGGGCTACGAAGCCGAAAACGAGGCGCGCCGCAAAGCCTTCGCCAACTGGCGCGTGGACGAAAGCCTGATGCGCATGGCCAAGCTCGACGCCCTGTTCATGCACTGCCTGCCCGCGCACCGTGGCGAAGAAGTCACCGCCGAAGTCATCGACGGCCCGCAATCCGTGGTGTGGGACGAAGCCGAAAACCGCATGCACGTGCAAAAGGCCCTGCTGGAATACCTGCTGCTGGGCCGCCAGTAATTTCTCTGCCCTTCCCCGCTCTCATGAGTTCCGCCGCCCTCGAAATCACCGCCGACACCCCGCCGGCCGCGCTGCTGGCGCACTTCGCGCCGCATCTGAAAATCGCCCACCAGCTTCCCGGGCGCGTGCGCCTGAAACTGAGCATGAAAGCATTGGACGGCATCAATTTCAGCGCGCTGGAAAGCAGCGCCGACGCTTTCTCCGCCGTGCTGGGGCAAATTCGCGGCGTGCGCGCCATCAAATGGAACCTGCTGGCGCGCTCCTGCACCGTGGAATACGACACGGCCATCATCCCTGATGCAGCCTGGCCCGACCTGCTCGCGGGCGCGGACAGCGCCGCCGCCCAGGCCCTGCACGCCATTCTTGAAGAAACCCATGCCAGCCTTCGCTGCGCCGCCAACGCCTGATGCAGCGGCCTGGCCGGCCACCGCCGCCGCGCTGCGCGCCGCCCTGCAAGACGAGCAGGCCGCCTACGCCTACTACAGCGCCGCCCTGGCCGCCTTTGGCAGCTACGCGCCCTGGCCCGCGCTGCACCAGGCGTGCGGGCAGCGCATCCAGTCGCTTGCGGCGGCCCTTGCCGCGCTGTGCCAGCCTGCGGGCATCGCGCCCATGACTGCGCCCATCGCCCCGCCTCGGCTGGGCGCGGGCTGGCGCGCCAGCATCGAGCGCGCCATGAACGGCTGCATTGCCAGCGCCGGCCTTTACCAGCGCCTGCAAACGGCGCCCGTCAGCAGCGCAGCCGCCCGCCTGTTCCAGCGCGCGCAGTCTGATCTGCTCACGCGCCACCTGCCCGCCTTGCAGCGCGCCTGGCAGGCCGCCGCCGACCTGGAGCGCTACCACGCCCTGCAAGGCATTGCGCCCGCCCAGGCCCACACCCGCCACGGCCTCATTGGCGACACCGTGGAGCAGCTGCTGGCCCTGCTTTCCCGCCAGGGCGGCCTGTTCGGCCTGGCGGGCGCCTTGTTGCGCGCCGCCCATCCGACGCTGCTGGCGGGGGCGTTCACCGGCAGCGCCGCCGTCCAGGGGATGCGACACGCGCGCACCCCAACCCACCCACCGCAACCCCACAACCAGGAGAACTGACTCATGTTGCCTTTGATTCCCTTCATCGCAGGCGCAGCCGCCGGCGTCGCGGCCACCGAGCTGTGGCGGCGCGGCAAAGTGCAAAGCGCCGTTCAGGCCGCCAGCGGCAAGCTGCGCGCCAGCGCCGCCAGCGGCCTCGAAAGCGTGCGCCAGAGCAGCGCCAACCTGCGCGAAACCGTGGCCGACGCCCTGCACGACAAATGGCAGGCCCTGCGCGGCGGCAAGCACGGCCAGGAGCAGGCCGGCCAGGCCGCTCCGGCCCAGCCCGCTGTCATACCCGCCCTGCCTGCGCCCGAAGACCAGGCCCGCCAGCCCGCCAAAGCGGACAAGGCGGCGCGGCCCAGCGCCCGCAAGCCCAGGGCGGCTGGCAAGCGCGCCGCCAAGCCCGCAACGAGCGCCGCCGAAGCCAGCGCGCCCGAAGCCGCCAGCGAACCGGCGCGCGCCGCCAAGCCCGCCCGCCGCCGCCCGCCGCGCAAAAAGGCTGCCGCCCCGGACTCTGCTGCTGAATGATGGCCGCCGCCCCGTTTGCCCCCGCCTTCGCCGCGCCCTGGCCCGCTGCGGATGCCGCCGCAGGCGCGCCCTGGCCCGCGTCTGCCTTGCCCGCATGGCCCGCGCCGTGGCAGGCCCAGCCTGCGCAGACAGGCGGCGCGCCCGCCGCCGTCGAGCAGCGCACCCTTGCCGATGAATTCGTGCGCGGCTTCGTCACCAGCGGCCTGCTCGCCGCCCTGCAAAGCCAAGGCTGCCAGCCCCGGCTGGACCGCCGCACGCTGCGCTTGGCCGTGCAAGGCGGCGCGGCGCTGGCCAGCGGCGTGGCCGCCATGCGCGCCCTGCGCGGCGCGCAATATGCCCAGGCGCTGCTCAGCGTGGCCGCAGGCGCTGCCGCCGTGGCCGCTGCCGAATACTTTTTGCAAACACCTCACCCTTCCAACCAGGAAACCGCTCATGGCCAAGAACCAGACTAACCGCGACAACACCCAGCAAACCTTCCAGAACAACGCCCAGCAGGGCGACTGGAACCAGTGGAGCGCCGGGCAGCAAGCCGCCGCGCAACAAGCCGCCCAACAGGCCGCTTACTGGGCCGCCCAGCAAGGCCAGATGCCCTGGGGCCAGCCCCAGCAGCCGTGGGGCCAGCAGCCCTGGGACGCCGCCTGGGCGCAAGGCGCACCCGGCTACGCCCCGGGCGCTTTCCCCGGCGCTTATCCGGGCGCTTTCCCCGCTGGCGCGGCCGCCCAGACGCACGGCACGGGCTGGCTGGGCTGGCTCAGCAACCGCCAGATGGAGCAATTCATCATCGGCCTCGTGCTCGGCGGCGCGGCCGCCTACGTGCTGGGCGACGCGGACAAGCGCGCGCGCCTGCTGCGCATGGTGATGAAGCTCTATGCCGGCGTGGCCGGCAGCGTGGAAGAGTTCAAGGAGCAAATCGCCGATCTCAAGGCCGAAGTGGCCGCCGAGCATGGCGGCTTTGCCGACGAAGACTGATCCTGCCCGCCCCGCAGGCGGCCTGCCGCATCTGGCCCGCTGCCTGCGGCCCGGCTCCAGCCCGCCCCCGCGCGCGCCGCCGTTCCACGCAGGCGCATCGCTGGCCCTGGCAAGGCCTGCAAAGGCAAGGCAAAGGCTGTTTTCGCTCCTTGATTGATAGCATGACCTCGCCGCCAATAAAGCGGCAACGGCCTTTTGGGCGCCCCTGAATTTGCTCCTTTTTTGGTGTCCGTTTCGCCCGCCTGAAAGGCCGCCGCCGCTGGCCCGCGCCTTCCGCCTTCTGCCACCCCGCCTGCGCGGCCCTCACCCACCCCTGCCGACCCGCCCCCGCCATGCCTTCCAGCCCCGCCTCCCGAAACCTGCCCGCGCAAGCCGCGCGCCTGTTCGCCTCGCTCACGCCCGCGCACCAGGGGCGCGGCCGCGTGCGCTACCGCTACCGCCTCACGCCCGGCCTGCCCGCGCTCGCGCCGCACGCGCTACGGCGCATGGCGCAAGAAATACCGGGCGTCACCCGCGTGCGCCTGAACACGGCGGCCCGCTCCATCGCCCTGCACTATGAGCCGGGGCGCACCGGCCCCGAGGCCATCGCCCAAGCCCTGCTGCGCCTGCCCGCGCTGGCTGCCACCGGCGCTTGCGGCACGGCGCTGGCGGCCGATTGCAGCCACGGCGAAGGCGGGGGCCTGATGGGCGCGGGCGGCGAAGTGCTCGCCAGCGCTGCCCTGCTGCTGACCACGCGCAAGATGCCCCAGTCGCTGGGCCGCCCCGCCACCCTGGCCGTCTCCCTGCCGCTGTATGCCGACGCGCTCAAAGACCTGTTCACCGAAGGGCTGAACTCCCACGTGCTCGAGGCCCTGGCCGTGGCCATCTCCACCGCCAGCGGCGATCAGCTCGCCGCCAACACCACCCTGTTCATGCTGGCGCTGGGCGAATACCTGGAGCACTCCATCGCCCGCCGCTCTGATGATTTGCTCAAGCACCTGCTGCACCCTGACGCGGGCAGCGTCTGGGTCGAGCGCGAAGGCAACGAAGTGCAAGTGAGCGCTGCCGACGTGCAAGTGGGCGACACCGTCATCTGCGCCGCCGGCAACCTCATCCCCGTGGACGGCACCGTGCTCGGCGGCGAAGCCACCGTGAACGAAGCCAGCATGACAGGCGAAAGCATGCCCGTCGTGCGCCGCCGGGGCGACACCGTGCTCTCCGGCACCGTGGTCGAAGAAGGCCGCGTGCGCGTGTACGCCGAGCGCGTGGGCACGGGCACCGCCAGCGCGCGCATCGCCAACTACGTACAGCACGCCCTGCAAGTCAAAAGCGGCACGCAACTGGCCGCCAGCCGCCTGGCCGACAAGCTTGTGCCCGGCGTGCTGGGCCTGGCGGGCGCGGCCTGGCTTTTCTCGGGCGACTGGCGGCGCGCCGCCGCCGTGCTCCAGGCCGACTACGCCTGCGCCCTCAAGCTCGCCACGCCCGTGGCCTTCAAATCCGCCATGTACGCCGCCGGCCGCCAGGGCCTGCTCTTCAAGGGCGCCGACGCGCTGGAGCGCCTGGCCGAAGCCGACACCTTCGTCTTCGACAAAACCGGCACCCTCACCACGGGCCGCCTGGCTGTTACCGACACCTTCGCGTATGACCCCAACTTCGGCCCGGCCGACCTGATCGACCTGGCCGCCTCCGTTGAAGAGCACTACTTCCACCCCCTGGCGCAAGCCGTGGTGGAAGCCGCCCGCCGCCAAAGCGGCCGCCATTTCGACCACGAAGAAGTGCGCTTCATCGCCGCCCACGGCGTGGCCAGCGTGGTGCAGGGCAAGCGCATCGTCGTCGGCTCGCGCCACTTCGTCGAAGAAGACGAAGGCATCGACATGAGCGCCTATCTGGACGACATCGACCGCCTCATGCAAGAAGGCAAAACGCCCCTTTACATCGGCTTTGGCGGCAAGCTGCTGGGCATCATCGGCCTGAAAGACACCGTGCGCGACAACGCCGCCGAAACCATCGCGCGCCTGCGCGCGCTGGGCGCCAGGCGCATCGTCATGCTCACCGGCGACCACGAAGACCGCGCCGCCGAACTCGCCCGCCATCTGCGGCTTGACGAATACCACGCCCAGCTGCTGCCCGAAGACAAGGCCGCCCTGCTCTCGCAAATGAAGGCGCAGGGCGCAAAAATCGCCTTCATCGGCGACGGCATGAACGACGCCCCCGCCCTGGCCGGCGCGCATGTGGGCATTGCCATGCAGCGCGGCGCCGACCTGGCGCGCCTGACCTCCGACATCGCCCTGCTCGAAGACGACGTAGGCCGCGTGGCCGACGCCAAGGCGCTGGCCGCCGCCACCATGCGCCGCATCGACGGCAACTTCAAATTCACCGTCGCCGCCAACACCGGCATCCTCGCCGCCGCCGCCGCTGGCTGGCTCACCCCCGTGGCCTCCTCCGTGCTGCACAACGGCAGCACCATCGCCATCTTGCTCAACGCCCTGCGCGGCGGACTGGCCAGCCAGGCCAAAAACGCCCAGGAAGCCAAAAACGCAGCCCGCGCCAGACGCGCAAAGCCAGCAGCCCCGGCCGCTGGCTGAACGCCGCAACGCCGCAAGGCCGCTGCCTCCTCCGGCAGCGGCCTTTTTCATGCCCGCCTCCGCCAGCCAGAGCCGCCCGCGTTGAAGCCGCTCAGGTGCTTGGCAACGTGTCTTTGAGGCGCCGGAAATGGCCGCAGAATCGGCGCCAAGCATGAAAATTGCATGCTTCACCGGCTTGACGCGCCATCGCCGTCTGCCAAAAACGCCCGACAACCGCCGCCCATGTCCTCCCGCCGCCTGGCCTTTCCCTTTCGCCTGCCCTGGCATCGCGCTTTCCTGGCCGCTGCGCTGCCGCTGGCGCTGGCCGGGCGGCAGCTGTGGCAGCTGCTGCAAGCGCCGCAGGAAGGCGAGGCGCCTGTTGCCGTGTCGCCCTGGAGCCTGCCGCTATGGGCGCTGGGGGCGGCTGCGGCCCTGCTGTGGCTGCTGTGGGTGCTGCGCTTTTGCCGCAAGGGCCGCGTCATCCTGGATGAAAACGCGCTCACCGTGCAGCACGCCGGTCAGACGCTGGTGGTGCCTTACGCCTGGATCCGCTCCATCAACTTGCTGCGCCGCGCGGGCTACCAGTGGCTGCGCGTGGAATACGAGGGCGGCATCGTGCGGCTGCCGCACGCCATGCTGCCCACCGGCAAGGCTTTCGACAAGCTGCGCCGTGGCCTGCGGCACATGGCCCGGCTCACGCGGCAGAGCACGCTCATGCAGGCCACCGATTCCTTCGTGGAAGTCGAAGACAGCCTGCCCGCTCCCGCCTCCACCACGCCGCCCCGGCGCGCGCGCCTGCTGCTGTGGCTGAACGCCTGGCTGGCCCTCACGGCCCTGCTGTGGTGGGTGGCGCTGGCCTGGCTGCCCACTGCGCCCAGCTTTGACAACGCCGTGCGCGAGACGCTGGCCCAGCAGTCCCGCCAAGCCTCGCCCTTCGGGCCGCAGTCGCTGGATGCCGGCCTGGGACCGGTCTGCCTGGCGCTGGATGACGAACCCCGGCCCGATGGCCGCTCCGCCAGCCCGGGCGGCATGGCCTGGCATGAAGACTTCATTGACGAAGCCGCCCGCCCGCAAGCCCAGGCCCAGGCCCGGCAAGCCGGCCAGACCGGCGCGGCCAGCGCCGCTGGCGACGGCGGCGCGGCCCTGCCTGATAGCGCCGCCGCCCCGGGCCGCCGCCTCCAGCAGCTGCGCGCGCTGGCCGACGCGGGCGTGCTGGAGCGCACCCGCATCAACATCCCGCTCAATGGCGCGCTCTACCCCGCCACGCGCTTTCGCCTCAGCCGCCAGGGCTGGGCCAGCAGCGGCTGGGACAGCCAGCCGCACTGCTTTGAACTCGGCTGGCGCCACTACCTGGGCCTGACCGGCTGGCACAGCGAAACGCCCGACAGCAACCTGGAGCGCAGCTACTACGCCGTGCGCGTGCGCACCGGCCCCAGCGCCAGCCAGACGCCCTACTGGGCCAGCCACCCCGCCGTGCAGCGCGCCTTTGCCGACACCCTGGGCCGGGCGCTGCGGCCCGAAATCCGGCAAATCGTCCTCGTGCGCGAAGCCAGCGGCTGGGCCGGCCAGCAAACGCGCGGGCGCGCCGCCCGCTCCGAAAGCGGCTGGAAATACTGGCAGCGCGAGCTGGAAATCCTCTACGGCAAGGCGCAGCGCCAGCTCCTGCTGGCCTGGATCGCCCTGCGCGGCGGCGGCGCGCCCAGCCAGACCGAGGCGCGCCAGGCCATCGAAAAAATCCACGGCGCGGCCGCCGCCAGCGCTGACGCCCAGAGCTGCCTGCACCTGCCCGGCCACCCTGACTGGCCGGTGGATGAAGAACTCAGCGCCCAGCCCGCGCGCTACAGCGTCGCCCTCTACGCCCAGGCCGAGCGCGCGCCCGAAAGCCGCGTCGTCACGCGCACCCTGCCCTACCTGCAACGCCTCAAGGAGCTGGGCGTGCTGCACAGCGAGCGCCGCAGCATCAGCGCCCGGCGCGGCCCGCAGGCCGGCCAGATGGTGGAAGCCGACGTGTACGAACTCACCCCCGCCATGCAGCCCGCCCAGCACCGCGACTACGCTTGGTGCCTGCCCCTGGGCGAACCCAAACTGGACATCATCGACCTTGACATCGCGCCCCCCAGCGCCTCTTACGGCCTGCTGCCGCGCTTTCGCTACCGCCTGCTGCGCACCTACCCCCACCCGCCCGACTGGGCGCAGCGCAGCGATTTGCAGGCCCGCTGGCCCGAGTTGCGCGACGCGCTTGCGCGCGGCCAGTTTTGCGAGGGCGAATTCACCTACGACATGGCCCGCCACGAAACCGCTGGCGGCGGCGCGCGCTGCCGCTGGGCGTATGACGCGGGCGCTTCCTGAAAACCCGTTCAAAGCCTTTCCGTGAGTGCGCGGCTCCGGACGCCCGCCCCAGGCCTGGCCGCGAAGGCTGCCGGAAGGCATCAGAAAAAGGAGCGAATTCAAGCGATCTAAAACGCCGCTTGCGCCCTTTCCACTAGGGCCTCATGCTATGAAACAAGGAGCGGAACAAGGGGCCAGCAAGGGAGGGAATGGCTTGCTGGCGGATGCCTGGCGCCGGGCTGTCATGCCCGCCCTGCCCCTGCGCCCTGCTCTCCCACGGGAGACGGCGTTTCAGCGGCCTGCCGGGCGGAGCTGGCCGCCCGGCGAGGATTGGCAAGGCCGCAGGATCTGCCCGGAGCCGCTTTTTTCGCGCTCACGGGCGGACGCTGCGAACAGAAGGGTTTCTCACGCCTTGCCTTCGGGCCAGTAGTGCGAGTCAGGCAGGCTGCGCGCGCCGAAGATGGCCTGGCCCACGCGCACGGTGGTCGCGCCTTCTTCAATGGCCCATTCAAAGTCGCCCGACATGCCCATGGACAGCTCGGCCAGGGCCGCGCCTTGCGGGGCGTCTTGCCGCAGGCGGTCGCGCAGATCGCGCAGCAGCGCAAAGCACTGGCGCACTTGCGGCTCGTCGGTGGTGTGCATGGCCAGCGTCATCAGGCCGCGCACGTTCAGGCTGGCGAAGGCGGGCAGCTCGCGCATGAAGGCCAGCGCCTCTTGCGGCGCCAGGCCGAATTTGCTGGCTTCGCCGGAAGTGTTGATTTGCACCAGCACGTCCAGGCTGCGGCCCAGCGCTTGCAGGCGCGCGTCCAGCGCCCGGGCCGCGCGCAGGCTGTCGAGCGCGTGAAATTCGCTGGCGAATTCGGCCACCAGCCGGGCCTTGTTGGTTTGCAGGTGGCCAATCAGGCACCAGCGCAAACCGGGCATGTCCTGGCGCATGGCCTGCCACTTGCCGTAGGCCTCCTGTACTTTGTTTTCGCCCATTTCGCGCACGCCGGCGGCCCAGGCCAGGCGTAGGCGCTCCTCGGGCACGGTTTTGCTCACGGGCAGCAGGCGCACGTCTTGCGGACTGCGGCCGCTGCGCTGGCAGGCGGCGTCCATGCGGGCGCGTATGGCGGCGATGTTGCGGCGCAGGTCTTCTTCGGTCAGGGCGGTTTCAAAGGGCATGGTTTTCGTGGGTGTTTTTGGGGAGAAGAAAGGCCGGGTTTCAGCCCAGCTCACGGTGGCGCGCCAGCGTGCTCCAGCGGGGGGCGAACTGGCGGGCCAGCTGCTCGGCCAGATAGACGGAGCGGTGCTGCCCGCCCGTGCAGCCAATGGCCACGGTGACGTAGCTGCGGTGGTCTGCGGCCAGGCGCGGCAGCCAGGTTTGCAAGAAGCTGGCGATGTGCTCTTGCATTTGCGCCACTTCGGGCTGGTGCGCCAGGTAATCGGCCACGGGCGCGTCGCGGCCCGTGAGCGGGCGCAGAGCCGGTTCGTAGTAGGGGTTGGGCAGCATGCGCACGTCAAACAGGTAGTCGGCGTCCAGCGGCGCGCCGCGCTTGAAGCCGAAAGACTCGAACACCAGCGTGAGGTGCGCGGCGGGCGCGGCGATCACGCTTTTGACCGCCGAGGCCAGCTGCGCGGGGCGGATGTGGCTGGTGTCAATCACATGGGCGCGGCTGCGCAGGCCGTCCAGCATTTCGCGCTCGCGGGTGATGGCTTGCGCCAGGGCGGGCAGGGCGTCGGCGTCGGCAGGGTGGATGGCCGAGAGCGGGTGGCGGCGGCGCGTTTCGGAAAAGCGCCGCGTCAGCGTTTCGTCATTGGCATCCAGAAAGATGACGCGCGCCTGCCCGCCCAGCGTTTTCAGCAGCGCGGGCAGCTGCGGCAGCGAGGTGCGGCTGCGCGCGTCAATGGCCACGGCCACGCGCCCCGTGCCCTGCATGGCGGGCAGGGCCAGAAAAGCCTGAAGCAGCTCGGGCGGCAGGTTGTCCACGCAGTAGTAGCCCGCGTCTTCCAGCGCGCGCAGGGCCACGGATTTGCCGGAGCCGGACATGCCGGTGATGAGTACCAGATCGAGCGCGGCGGCGGGAGCATCAGAAGCGGCGGACATGGGAGCCTTTCCGTATCAAAAAAGGAGCGAATTCAGGGCATCAGAAAACGGCATCTGCGCAGTTTCCACTAGGACATCATGCTATCGAACAAGGAGCGAATTCAGGCCGCATCATCCGCCACCCTATCCGCCGCACCGCCTTCCGCCCTGCCCTTTCGGGCGCGGGCTGTTTTCCGCGCGCCGCCCGCTTCAGGCGCTGCAAACTCCGCAGCGGCCGGGGCCTGCCCGGCGGCCAGCATTTCGCGCGCGTGGGCCAGGGTGGCGGCCGATTGGGGGTCGCCGCCGAGCATGCGGGCGATTTCGGCGTCGCGCGCGTCGCCTTCGGCAGCTTGCACGCGGCTGCTGGCGCCTTCGGCGCTGCTTTGCTTGCTGACGACCAGCTGCTGGTGGGCGCAGGCGGCCACTTGCGCCAGGTGGGTGACGCACAGCACTTGCCGGTCTGCGCCCAGCTGGCGCAGCAGCTGGCCGACGGTGACGGCCACGGCGCCGCCCACGCCGGAGTCCACTTCGTCAAACACCAGCGTGGGCACGCTGCCCAGGCGGCTGGTGGTGACGGCGATGGCCAGCGCCAGGCGCGAGAGTTCGCCGCCGGAGGCCACTTTTTCGAGCGGCCGGGGGCTGACGCCCGCGTGGGCGGCCACGAGAAAGGCCACGTTTTCCAGCCCGTGCGCGGCGGCTTCTTCGGGCGCGAGGGGGGGCAGTTCGATGACGAAGCGCCCGCCGGGCATGCCCAGGCGCTGCATGGCCTGGGTGACGGCTTCGGCCAGCCGGGGGGCGGCGGCGGCGCGCGCGGCGCTGGCGCGGCGGGCTTCTTGCAGCCAGGCGGCGCGGGCGGCTTCGGCGCGCGCTTGCAGGGCGGCCAGGTCGGCGGCGCTGTCCAGCCGCGCCAGTTCGGCCTGCCAGGCGGCCAGGGTGGCGGGCAGCTCTTCAGGCGTGCGGCGCCAGCGGCGGGCCAGCGAGAGCCATTGGCTCAGGCGCTCATCGACTTCGCGCAGGGCTTCGGGGTCGGTTTCGGCGCGGGCCAGCCAGCCGCTGAGCGAGTGGGCCACGTCGCCCGCTTGGGCGATGGCCGCTTCCAGCAGCTCGGCCAGGGGGGCGAAGTCAGGCTCGATGTGGCTTTGCGCCTGCAAGGCCGCTTGCGCCTGCTCCAGCGCGGCCAGGGCGTTGCTGCCGCCGCTGTCGCTGTCGCCTTGCAGGGCTTCGCGGGCGGTTTGCGCGGCGTCGATGAGGGCCTGGGCGTGGGCCAGGCGTTCGTGGCGTTGGTTGAGTTCGGCCCATTCGCCTTCGCCGGGGGCGAGTTTTTCGAGTTCGCCGATTTGCCATTGCAGGCGCTCGCGCTCTTGCGCCAGGGTTTCTTGCGCGGCGCGGGCTTCGTCCAGCTGGCGGGCTGCGGCGCGCCAGGCGTGCCAGGCGGCGGCCAGCGGCGCGGTGTCCAGCCGCGCGTAGGCGTCCAGCAGGGCGCGGGTGGCAGCAGGCCGGGTGAGGCTTTGCCAGGCGTGCTGGCCGTGAATGTCTACCAGCCACGCGGCGGCTTCGCGCAGCTGGGCGGCGGTGGCGGCCGAGCCGTTGATCCACGCGCGGCTTTTGCCGCCTGCGTCCACGGTGCGGCGCAGCAGCAGCGTGGCTTCTGGCTCAAAGCCCGCTTCTTGCAGCCAGGCGGCCAGGGGCGCGGGGGTGTCGAATTCGGCAGCCACTTCGCAGCGGCTGGCGCCTTCGCGCACGGACAAGGCGTCGGCGCGCGCGCCCAGGGCCAGTTGCACTGCATCGAGCAGGATGGATTTGCCCGCGCCGGTTTCGCCGGTGAGCGCCGTAAAGCCCGCTGAAAAGTCCAGCTCCAGCTGCTTGACGATGACGAAATCGCGCAGGCTCAGGTGTCGCAGTGCCATAGGTCAGACGGCTCCTTGGTTCCAGTGGAGTTTGTGGCGCAGGGTGTCGAAATAGCTCCAGCCTGCGGGGTGGAGAAAACGGGCCTGGTGCGGCGAGCGGCGCACCACGATGCTGTCGCCATGCTGCAAGGCGGCGACCGACTGGGTGTCAAAACTGGCGCTGGCTTGCGGGCCGCCGACCACGCGGATGACGATTTCCGCCGGATCGGCCAGCACCACGGGCCGGTTGGAAAGCGCTTGCGGCGCAATGGGCGCAAGCACCCAGCCCGGCAGCTGCGGATGCAGGATGGGGCCGCCCGCCGCCAGCGAGTAGGCGGTGGAGCCTGTGGGCGTGGCCACGATCAGCCCGTCGGCCCGGTAGCGGGCGATGAAGCGGCCATCGGCATGCGCTTCCAGCTCCACCATGCTGGCGGCCGCGCCCCGGTGCACGACCACGTCATTGGCGGCCAGCGCCTCGAACACGCAAGCGCCTTCGCGCAGCACGCGGCCGTGCATGAGCGCGCGCTCGTCGCTCTCGTAGCGCCCTTGCAGCAGCATGGGCGGCAGCAGGTGGCGGTATTGATCCAGCGCGATGTCGGTCACAAAGCCCAGCCGCCCCTGGTTGATGCCGATGAGCGGCATGCCAAACGGCGCCATCTGCCGCGCCAGCCCCAGCATGGTGCCGTCGCCGCCCACGGCCACGCCCACATCGGCGCGGCGGCCCAGCTCGTCCACGCGGGCCACGTCGCAGCCCACGGCTTCCAGCCACAGCGCGCGGGCGCATTCGGCTTCCACCAGCACGTGCAGGCCCAGCTCCTGCAAAAAGGCGTGCACGTCCAGCAGCGCCGCGCGCGAGGCGTGCAGGGCGCTGCCGCTGATTGATTCATGGTGCTTGCCCACCAGGGCCGCGCAGCGAAAAGGCGCAAAAGCAGGCGCTGTGCTCATCACGCGCGTTCTTCGTTCAACATGCCGCGAATGAGCTGGAAAAGCTCGCGCCAGGCGCGGCCCTGCCGCACGCCCTGGCCGGGCGCGCTGGCCACGGCGGCGGCCTGCGCGCGGTCTTTGCGGGCCTGGCGGATGAGGGCGCGCAGCTGCTGCGCGTCGGTCTGCGCAAAGCGCGCCATCCACTCGTTCAGCGCGGCCTGGCTGGCGGCGGCATCCGGGGCGGCCAGGCGCTCGCGCCAGTCTTCGGCGGCGTGCAGCAGCAGCGTGTCTTGCGCCGCGCCCTGGCGCTGCTGCTCCAGCGCGGCGTGAATGGCGGCAATGCCGTCTTCATCCAGCTGGCGCATGAGCTTGCCCACGTATTGGCTCTGGCGGCGGCGGCCTTCAAAGTCGGTGATGCGCGCCAGCTCCGCCAGCGCATCTTCCAGGCGCGCGGGCAGCGCCAGCGCTTCGCGCAGCGCCGGGCGCAGCGTCAGCAGCGCCTCGCCCAGCGCCTGCAACTGGGCGCTTTGCGCCTTCAGCTCGGTTTTGCTGGGCGCGTCGCCGCCTTTGAGGGCGCGCCGGTATTGCTCGTCCAGCTCGCTGCCTTCGGCCACGAACTGGCCGCGCACAAAATAGCCTTTTTTCGGTTTTCTCGCCATTTTTAAAAATCAGTGCCCATTCATTTTTGAAAGGGTATTCAAAATAATCTTCCGGGGCAGAATGAAACCCATGCCGAAAAGCCTGCTTGCATGCACTCTCCGGCCAGAAACATCATGTTTGCCAGCGCTGTTGCAACAGGCCCCGCAACGGCTGAAATCCGGCAGGGCGCGCGCCCGCCTTCTGCATGAAAAGCGCGTATGCCCGTTAATGATGCCCGCCCCCGGAAAAACCCATTGCATAAATGCCTGCGGCAATACTTTCACCAAAAGAAACCATGAGAAACCGCAAGTATGATAGCCGCACCATGCGCAAACCCGTGAACAAACCCGAAAAAACCGCTTCCGCCGCTTCTTCTTTTGCGCCTGCCGCCAGCGCGCAAACGCTGCCCGGCTTTACCCACAGCCGCGCCCAGTTTGAAGAACTGGCGGACGCCGCCATGAGCCATGCCCGCAAGCTGGGCGCCAGCGACGTGGCCGCCGACGTTTCCGAAAGCGCGGGCCTGTCAGTCAGCGCGCGCCAGGGCGAGCTGGAAACGGTGGAACACAGCCTTGACAAATCACTGGCCGTGACGGTGTACATCGGCCACAAAAGCGGCTCGGCCAGCACTTGCGACTTCTCGCCCCAGGCCGTGCGGCAAACCGTGCAGGCCGCCTACGACATCGCCCGCTACATCACCGAAGACCCGGCCAGCGGCCTGCCCGACGAAGCCGACGTGGCCGGCCCGCAGGCCGCCAGCCTGGACCTCGACCTGTTCCACCCCTGGAACCCTTCCGTGGAACAGGCCCTGGCCCTGGCGCTGGCCTGCGAGCAGGCCGCGCTGCAAACCAGCCCGCACATCAGCAACAGCGAAGGCGCCGGCGTTTCGGCCCAGCAAAGCCACTTTTTCAGCGCGCACAGCCACGGCTTTCGCGGCGGCTACGCCAGCTCGCGCCACAGCTTTTCCGTCTCCGTCATCGCGGGCCAGGGCGATGCCATGCAGCGCGACGGCTGGTTCAGCGCCGAACGCAACGCCGCCCGCCTGGCCAGCCCCGAAGCCGTGGGCCGCTACGCCGCCGAGCGCGCGCTCAGCCGCGTGGGCGCGCGAAAAATCAGCACGCGCGAATGCCCCGTGCTTTTCGAGGCGCCCCTGGCGGCGGGCCTGCTGGGCCACTTCGTGCAAGCCGTCAGCGGCGGCGCGCTCTACCGCAAAAACACCTTCCTGGCCGGCTCGCTGGGCCAGCCCGTGTTCGCCGGACACGTGGAAATCACCGAAAACCCCTTCATTCCCGGCGGCCGTGGCAGCGCCCCGTTTGACGGCGAAGGCGTGCGCGTGACGCCGCGCCAGGTGGTGCAGGCCGGCCGCGTGGCGGGCTACTTTCTGGGCAGCTACTCGGCGCGCAAGCTGGGCATGAAAACCACCGGCAACGCGGGCGGCTCGCACAACCTGCGCCTGTACTCGCGCCAGACCAGCGCACAAGACGATTTGCCCGCCATGCTGCAAAAGCTGGGCACAGGCCTGTTCGTGACCGAACTCATGGGCAGCGGCGTGAACTACGTGACCGGCGACTACTCGCGCGGCGCCAGCGGCTACTGGGTGGAAAACGGCCAGATCGCCTACCCCGTGCAGGAAGTCACCATCGCCGGCAACCTGCGCGAGATGTTCCTGAACCTGCAAGCCATTGGCGCCGACGCCTACACCTACGGCGCCAAAACCAGCGGCTCCGTGCTCATCGCCCGCATGAAGGTGGCTGGCTCCTGAAAGGCTGTTCAAAGCCCGGGAACCCATCCGCCGCACCCGCCAGGCAGCATCAAAAACAGAAGCAAATTCAGGCAAGTAAAAATGCTGCTCTGCGCAGTTTGCACTAGGACATCATGCTATGAATGAAGGAGCAAAATAAAGCCGCCCGCCCGCAGGCCTGCGGCTCATGCCCTGCCCGTTCCAATCCGCATTTCCCCCGCAGCCCGCCTTTGAACAGGCACTGAAAAGCCGCCCGGCTGGCGGCGGCGGAAACAAACCCGGCCTGCGCCCACAAAACACCGCGCCAGCTTCCAGCTCCATTGCCTGACTCCACCGCCCGGCTTCACCGCTGACTTCACCGCACGACTTCACCGCCTGACGCGCGGCAAGCGCGCGCCGCCCCAGCCGTACGCCCCAGCCGTACCATTCGCCCCTGCCTTTTTTCGCGCCGCGCGCTGCGGCGCCCCACGTTTTCTCAAAAAATGGCCCATCACAAAATCCTCATCCTCGATTTCGGCTCCCAGGTCACCCAGCTCATTGCCCGCCGCGTGCGCGAGGCGCACGTGTATTGCGAAGTCCACCCCTGCGACGTCAGCGACGAATGGGTGCGCCAATACGCGGCTGACGGGCAGCTCAAGGGCGTCATCCTCTCCGGCAGCCACGCCAGCGCCTATGAAGACAGCACCGACCGCGCGCCGCAAGCGGTGTTCACGCTGGGCGTACCCGTGCTGGGCATTTGCTACGGCATGCAAACCATGGCCCAGCAACTGGGCGGCAAGGTGGAAGGCGGGCACAAGCGCGAATTCGGCTACGCCGAAGTGCGCGCCCACAGCCACACCGCGCTTTTAAAAGGCCTGCAAGACTTCTCCAGCCCCGAAGGCCACGGCATGCTCAAGGTGTGGATGAGCCACGGCGACAAAGTGGCCGAACTGCCGCCAGGCTTTGCGCTGATGGCCAGCACGCCCACCTGCCCCATTGCGGGCATGGCCGACGAAGCGCGGCACTTTTACGGCGTGCAATTCCACCCCGAAGTCACGCACACCGTGCAAGGCCGGGCCATGCTGGAGCGCTTCGTGCTCGATATCTGCGGCGCCCAACCCGACTGGGTGATGCAAGGCCACATTGCCGAAGCCGTGGAATCCATCCGCCAGCAAGTGGGCAGCGAAGAAGTCATCCTGGGCCTCTCAGGCGGCGTCGATTCATCCGTGGCCGCCGCGCTCATTCACCGCGCCATTGGCGACCAGCTCACCTGCGTATTCGTCGATCACGGCCTGCTGCGCCTGAACGAAGGCGACATGGTCATGGACATGTTCGCGGGCAAGCTCCACGCCAAAGTGGTGCGCGTCGATGCCAGCCAGCTCTTTCTCGATGCCCTCAAAGGCGTGAGCGACCCCGAACAGAAGCGAAAAATCATCGGCAAGCTCTTCGTCGATGTTTTCAAGGCCGAAGCCGAAAAACTCAAAGCCAGCAACGCCACACGCAAAGGCGCCGCCTTCCTGGCCCAAGGCACCATCTACCCCGACGTGATCGAAAGCGGCGGCGCCAAAAGCAAAAAAGCCGTCGTCATCAAAAGCCACCACAACGTCGGCGGCCTGCCCGAACAACTGGGCCTGAAACTGCTGGAGCCGCTGCGCGATTTGTTCAAAGACGAGGTGCGCGAACTGGGCGTAGCCCTTGGCCTGCCGCACGACATGGTCTACCGCCACCCCTTCCCCGGCCCCGGCCTGGGCGTGCGCATCCTGGGCGAAGTGAAAAAGGAATACGCCGATTTGCTGCGCCAGGCCGACGCCATCTTCATGCAAGAGCTGCGCTCCACCATCGAACCCAACAGCGGCAAAAGCTGGTACGACCTCACATCCCAAGCCTTCACCGTATTCCTGCCGGTCAAGTCCGTCGGCGTGATGGGCGATGGCCGCACCTACGACTACGTCGTAGCCCTGCGCGCCGTGCAAACCAGCGATTTCATGACCGCCGATTGGGCGGAACTGCCATATGCGCTGCTGAAAAAGGTGTCGTCCCGAATCATCAACGAAGTGCGGGGGATTAATCGGGTGACGTATGATGTGTCTTCCAAGCCGCCTGCGACAATTGAGTGGGAGTGAGGGATTTCAAAGTCAAGAAGTTAATTCTTAATTAAAAAATATTTCAAGACGAATAGAAATGGCACGAGCTGATGTCTTGGTTGATTTAGTAAAAGCTGTCAGTAGTAGTGATCAGTTGTCCTTTCGCAAGTCAGTTGAAATCTTGATTCAAGAGGAACGTAGTAAAGGACATCGAATTCTGGCTGATCGTTTGGAAAAAGTGCTGCGCGCCCACTCCAGTCAGGCGGCTTTATCTCAAGCGCCTGCGCCAACGATACGCCAGTTACAGACTAAAAGCATTTCACAAAAAGATTTGGTTGTCGAATTAATTCCAGAGCGCTCACTGGAAAGCTTGGTGCTTGCTGACAGTATTCGCACACAATTGCGAGAGGTCATTGATGAACAGCATCGTGCAGAGTTGCTGCATGCTTATGGTTTGAGTCCTAGGCACCGAGTTTTGTTGGCTGGTCCACCAGGAAATGGCAAAACATCGGTGGCTGAAGCATTGGCATTTGAGTTGATGGTGCCGCTGATCGTTGTGCGCTATGAGTCGCTAATTGGCAGTTACCTGGGCGAAACTTCTATCCGCTTGAAAGCCTTGCTTGACTACGTTCGAACACGACGCTGTGTGTTGTTCTTTGACGAGTTCGAGACATTGGGTAAAGAGCGAGGTGATACTCATGAAACGGGGGAGATAAAGCGTGTCGTCAGCTCTTTGCTGCTTCAACTCGACGATCTACCAGATTATGTCGTTGTCGTTGCTGCTAGCAATCACCCAGAGCTTTTGGATAGGGCCGTTTGGCGGCGCTTTCAGGTTCGACTGGAACTCCCTCTTCCCACACGCGCACAGTTAACCGCGTTCGTCACCTCTATCAGCGAACGCAGCAAGGTCAATTTTGGCTTGGCCGCTGAGACTGTCGCAAAAAGGCTTTTGGGCCTCAGTTTTTCAGAGGTAGAAGAGTTCTGCTTGGGAGTAGTCCGGAGAGCGGTACTAGATCAAAAGATGGATGACGCCAAAACCATCGCCTCTTCCAGATTGGAACAATGGAAGAAGAGGTTGAAACCTACCAATAAAGACGTATTAAACGAATAAGGTACAAGGAGGGAATATGCCTGATGAATACTTGCCACTACTGGTTTTTCCCGAAAAGCAAATTCTCCAACCAGAAAAAGGCAATGGTTTTCCTCCGGGAAAACAGAATTTGCCCGACTGTGGTGCCCAAGTAGCGCGTATTGGAAGACAAATCGAGCATCTGGAAGAAGACTTCGCACGCTATCAGGCCAGCCTGACTGGTGCACTGGCCGGGCTCGAACCTGAAATGGTTCTGGTCATCGAGATTGTTGGACGCCTGGACGACTTTCGACAAGCCATTGAAGCGACTGGCTTGGAGTGGCTAGGAGAGACGGAAATCGACGACCTTGAGGCTGAGGATGTTGGCTTCTATGAGCGAGATGCTGCCGGTCAGCCTGCAGTTAAATCGCTGAGCGGTCGCATGTTTCTGGCTATGAGCAACATGGCGGGTATGCAGGAGATTCTCGCACTTTGGAAAAAATGGAAAACCAATGAACGCTTGCCTCACGGAAAAGCCAAGTGGAAAGCCGTTTTCGAGCAATTGAACGTGTTGAGGCGCTGGGGCATTGAGGAGACATTAGTCGAAACAGGAATGATCGACCGTTGGCGGGACTTGCTTGATCTCTACAATCCCGAAGAAAAGGTAAAGTTTCAGATTGAGCTTTTCTATCGCAAGGATGATAATAAGCGTCGAGATAATGAAACAGCAATTCGTTTATTGCTTGAAGGCCTCGGAGGCCAAACGCTTTCGGAGTTCCTTGATATACCTCAGATCGCATTCCATGCGGTCAAGGCTGAATTACCTGCCCGCGCTATTCAGTTGCTGCTCAATCAAGTAGCTGCGGATAAAGCAGATATCGATATCGAGCTGTTCAAATTTACCGGCATCATGTATTTCCGTCCTACCGGACAAAGCTTGGCGATTTCCGAGGATGGCGAGGGGGAGCCGGCCGTGTTCCCCGAAGGTGTCAGTGACTTTCCTCCTGTCGCAGCGCTTCTTGATGGGGCTCCATTGCAATTGCATGAAGCGCTGAAAGACCGACTTCTGGTTGATGATATCTTTAACTTGGAGGCTACTTATCAACCTGGCGAGCGCAAGCATGGTACCGCCATGGCTTCCTTGATTCTTCATGGGGATCGCAGCAACCTCGAGTCTGAACCATTACCGCACAAGCTGTATTGCATCCCGGTGATGCAACCTGACCATCAAACACGTGAACATAATGAACATATGCCGGATGATGTTTTCTTTGAAGACCGCATTCATATTGCTGTGCGGCGCATGTTTGAAGGTTCTGGCGAAATTCCTCAACAAGCACCCACGGTCAAGGTCATCAACCTTTCCATTGGTGATGTTGCGCGGGAATTTATCCATACGCCGAGTCCCTGGGCACGATTGCTTGACTGGTTGGCCTATAAATATCGTGTGCTGTTCTGCATCAGCGCGGGCAACTACTGCGACGAGATCGATATCGAACTCAATCAACAGCAGTTTGCCGCTCTTTCTGATAAAGAGAAGATAAGCGCTACCGTCAAAGCGATATCGAATAGCTTGACTTCCCGGCGGCTGCTTTCGCCGGCAGAAGCGATGAACGCCATTACGGTAGGCGCAGCTCACTCTGATGATTCTGGAGATGCATATCCGCAATTTGGCCAGCGTGTCGATGTGCTGCCTTCGCAAACACTGTTCAGTCCGGCCACCCGTCTGGGCTTTGGTTTTAAACGCTCCATAAAGCCTGACATCCTCATGCCCGGAGGGCGGCAACTCTACAACGCCCCTATGCAAGCTAAATCTACCCTGTACAGCGTCGACAACTCCATCGTCGGACCAGGTCAAAAGGTCGCGCTGGACAGCAGACAGCAAGGCGTTTTGAACAATGAAGCCTTCTGGCGTGGCACTAGCAATGCAACGGCGCTAGCCACACGCGGTGCGGTGCGGCTGTACGACATGCTGGACAAACTGCGCAACGAGGAGGGGGAGAATATTCCCGAGACGTTGATGTCAGTGCTGATCAAGGCGCTCTTGGTCCATGGTGCTAAACAAGATGACACCGCTAAACGACACATCGAAGATGCGTTGAGAAATACAAAAAACTCTCGCCAATTCAAGCAGGTTGTTACACGTTATCTTGGCTATGGTGTTGTTGATATCGAACGCGTGTTGACTTGTACTGCACAACGGGCCACGGTTCTAGGCTGTGGAGAAATACGAGAAAACGAAGTGCATGAATATTCTTTCCCCATCCCTTTCGCCTTTTCTTCACAAAGAATATGGCGACGACTGGTGGTAACGCTTGCTTGGCTGACACCAATCAATCCAGATCACCGCAATCTCCGAGAAGCCAAACTGACGCTCGAGCCGGGTGGAGGAAATTGGTCCAACCAGATCCTTAAGCTAAACCGTCAGGATGGTGATCACAATCAGGTGACACGTGGCACCGTGCAGCATGAGGTGCTGGAGGGCAGCAGCCAGATCGAGGCCTTCAAGGATGGCGAGGCTCTGCGGGTTCGCGTTACCTGCAGAAAGGATGCGACGGCACACCTTGATGATGTTATTCCTTATGGGCTTGCTGTTACCTTAGAAGCGAAAGAAGACATTCCGATCTACCAGCAAATTCGCGCTAGGATCAAACAGCCAATCCAAATACCCTTGATATGATTTCCAGCTTAGACTTCAAAATTAAAGAGAATCTAATTTAATTAAATATCCCCTCTTCAATTTTTTGATTTTGCCAAATCTTTTATCGATAACGGTGCAGCCCCTTCCGCTTTATTAATAATGATCACATAAACGTTCTGTCCCGCGCCGCAGGTGCCAGTGATGACGTAGGCGAGATCGACACGGATAGTGGTGTCGAAGTCTTGCAGGCAAACAAACGGTGCGTACTGCGTCTTGACGCTTTCATAGACCTAGGCATCGTGGCGACGATGCAGGTTCTTGTAGCAGACGCGCGAGCCAAGCCACAGCGCCCACAGCAGGAGCAATTGTTCTTCTTCAATTGGCGGCATTTGAACTTGCAGGCCCAGGCAAATATGTGACGGGTTACCGCCAGCCTGGCGCGCAGGGCCTGCACCGCCCCTCTTCTTGGCTCAGGCCTGTACGTGCACATCCCAGGTGAAATCAAGAAGGAATACACCGTCCTGCTGCGCCAGACTGACGCCTTCTCCATTGAAAAGCTGCGCTCCGCCATCACCCCCACAGCGGCAAAAGCGGATACGACCTCACCAGCCAGGCCTTCACTACCTTCCTGCCGTTCCAATCCGTCGGCGTCATGAGCGATAGCCGCACCTGCGGCTACGTGGCAGCCCTGCGCGCCGTGCTGGCCAGCGATTTCGTGACTGCCGATAGGGCTGAGTGCCGTATGCGCTGCTGAAAAACCGGGCGGCGCATCACCCGCGAAGCGCGCGGCCATCTGGCGCGTGGCGCGTGGCGTTGCCAGCACAAGCAGCCTGCGACGATTGAGCGGGAGCCAGTTTGCGTTCAGCCTTGCGACAATCGCCGTCTTTCAAACCACTTCTTGCAACATGAACAAACGTTCGTTTTCCCGCGTTTTGCTCGGCGCCGTCGCTGGCGCATTTCTGCTTCCTGCCGCTGCGCTGGCGCAGGCCAAAACCCTGGTGGTGGCCTCCAGCGCCACGTATGCGCCTTTTGCCTTTGAAAACAAGGACAAGCAGATCGTCGGCTTTGACATCGACATCATCAACGCCATTGCCAAAAAGCAAGGGCTGGCGCTGCGCATCGTCAATACGCCGTTTTCCAGCATCTTCGCCTCGCTGGGCAATGGCGATGTGGATTTGGTGATTTCAGGCGTCACCATCAACGACAAGCGCAAGCAAAGCTACGATTTTTCCGACCCCTACTTTGACGCGCGGCAGCTCATCGCCGTGGCCCAGGGCAGCAGCATCGCTTCGCTCAAAGACATTGCGGGCAAAAAAGTGGCCGTTGTGAGCGGCTCCACGGCTGACGATGTGAGCAGCCGCGAATTCGGCAAGGCCAGCCCCAACATCCGCCGCTTTGAAAGCACGCCGCTCATCATCTCCGAGCTGGCATCGGGCGGCGTGGATGCCGCCATTGGCGACAACGGCGTGATTGCCTACCGCGTTTCGCAAACCCAGGGCCTGAAAACCGTGGAAGACCCTCATTTTCCGAAAGAATATTTCGGCATCGTGCTTCGCAAGGGCGACAAGGAATTGCGCGACAAAGTCAATGCCGGCCTGGCCGCCATCAAGGCAGACGGCAGCTACGGCGCCATTTACAAAAAGTGGTTCCATCAGGAATATGCGCCGCAATAAGCCTGCCCGGATATAAAGCGGCAAAAGCAAAACGGGGCAAGATTTTTGATGAATCTTGCCCCGCATTTGTTTTGCCCCATTTTGCCTGGCCAAAGCCATTCGCCTGATCAGCCAGTCGCCTGAAATTTCCATTCAGCGGAAGCGGCAGCCGCTTTCATCAGGCCCCTATTTGAATCAATCAACAGCGCACAAGCGCCATCGCATGGAAGAAAACGCACCGGTCATGTGGTTCGGGTGGTTCCGCCCGGACATTCTGGTTGAATACCGGCAACTGTTCTGGGAAGGCATGCTGGTCACCGTCGGCATGACCGTGGCCTGCATTCTCATGGGTTGCACACTGGGCTTGTTGATTGCGCTGGCGCGCCTGGCCCATGCCCGGCATCAGCCCTGGAAATCCTTTTGCAAATACCTGCTGCGCTGGCCTTCCACGGTTTACGTGAGCTTTTTTCGCGGCACGCCGCTATTCGTGCAGATTCTGCTGATGCACTTTGCCGTCATGCCGCTGCTGGTTCACCCGGCAGACGGCCTGCTGATCTCCGGCGAGCTGGCCCGCGAACTCAAGCAAAGCCACGGCGCGCTGCTCTCCGGCGTGGCCGCGCTCACGCTCAATTCAGCCGCCTACATTTCTGAAGTTTTTCGCGCCGGCATTCAGTCCATCACGCGCGGCCAGCGCTTTGCCGGCATGTCGCTGGGCATGACGCCCGCGCAAGTCATGCGCTACATTGTGCTGCCGCAAGCCTTTCGCCGCATGCTGCCGCCGCTGGGCAACAACATGATTGCCTTGCTGAAAGACACCTCGCTCGTTTCAGCCATCGGCCTGGCCGAACTGGCCTACGCCGCCCGCACCGTGGCCGGAGCCTATGGCCGCTACTGGGAGCCTTATTTGGCCGTGGCGCTGATTTACTGGCTGATGACTTTCGTGCTGACTTTGGGGCTGCGCAAGCTGGAGATGCATTTGGGGCGCAGCGAATTAGGGTAATTAGGGTAATTCAATGCGCCTGCGCTGACAGAGGCTGCTATTGCTTGAATGATGCGCGCAATGAACCACCCGGTTGCGGCTTATTCATGAAACATGAATATCGCAAATAAAGCCGTCAAATGCCTTTTTGACAAAGCGCCATGAGGATATTGGCGGGCGCTTTGTCCTGTTCATCCTGTTCACAAGGCGCTTTTTGGCATATCCGGCGCCACTGCCTTTTCACTCGACCGCCCCCGCTTCACCGCTTCCAGATAAGCGGGCGCCGCCGCTTGCGGATCACCGCCCAGTGCGCGGACCACGCAGATGCCGCTGGCGCCGGTTTGGGCAGCGGCAGCGGCTTGTTCGGGGGTGAGGATGCCGCCGATGGCGGTGACGGGGCGGCCTGCGGTGGCTACCCAGAAGGCGAGGTTGCCCAGGCCTTGCGGGCGCCAGGGCATGTTTTTGGTGGTGGTGGGCCAGATGGGGCCGCAGGCGATGTAGGCGGGGGCGAGGCTGCGGGCGCGGGCCAGCTCCCACAGGCTGTGGCTGCTGATGCCCAGGGGCAGGCCGCTGGCGGCCAGGCCCTGGCGCTGTTCGGTGGTGAGGGCGGCTAGGTCTTCCTGGCCCAGGTGCAGGCCGGTGCGGGCGGCGTGTTCGGGGTGTGCGCTGATGAGCTGGCGGGCCAGTTGCCAGTGGTCGTTGATGAACAGGCGCGCGCCGGCCCGGGCGCAGGCGGCCATGCCTTGGGCGAGGGTGTCGCGCAGGGCGGCGCGCCAGGCTTCGTCGGGCGCGGGCGGGGTTTTGATGCGCAGTTGCAGGGTGGGCACGCCAGCGGCCAGGGCTGCTTGCAGGGCGGGGGCGTTGTCCACGATGGCGTAAAGGCCGATGTCCGGCGGGTTGGGCTGATGGCCGCTGGCGGGCTGAAAGAGGCTGGCGGCCGCTTCGGCTTGCAAGGCGGCGCTGAAGGCCCGGGCGGGGTCTTCGTGGCCGAAGGTGAGCAGCGGCATGTAGCGCGGCCCGCTGGCAAAGCCGGGGGCTGCGGCGGCGGGGCCTGCGCCTTGCCCGGCGGCGTAGCCGTGGGCGATGGCGTGGGCGGTGGCGGCCTTGGCGAGCACGAGGGCATCGGCCGCCACGAAGCCCAGCGCCAGGGCGCTGGCGGCGCTGCTGGCGAAGGTGCAGCCGGTGCCGTGGGTGTGGCGGGCTTCGCGCAGGCGCGGCAGGGCCAGCCAGCCGCTG
This sequence comes from Ottowia cancrivicina, assembly GCF_029813755.1. Taxonomy (NCBI): domain Bacteria; kingdom Pseudomonadati; phylum Pseudomonadota; class Betaproteobacteria; order Burkholderiales; family Comamonadaceae; genus Ottowia; species Ottowia cancrivicina. The sequence goes on from NZ_JARVII010000012.1 coordinate 71,887, forward strand.
GCGTGGGGGGTGTCCATCCAGTCCAGCGCCCAGCCGGGCCATTCGTCTGGCACGGCGGATGCGGCCAGGCCGCCGTTTTCATCGGCCGCCAGGGCGTCGCCGCCGGTCACGCAGACGGCTTGTGCGCCCATGTCGAGCAGGCGGCGGGCGTGGCGCGCGGCGGCGGCCATGCTGCGCGGGCGGTCTGGGCCGCTTTCGCCGCACAGGCGGGCGGCTTCGGCGGCGTTGGGGGTGATGAGCGTGGCGCGGGGCACGAGCAGCTCGCAATAGGCGCGCAGCACGGCGTCACTGGCAAAGGCCGCGCCGGTGCTGGCGCCGAGCACGGGGTCGATCACCAGGGCCACGGGCGCGCGCTGGCGCAGGGCATCTACCCAGCGGGCCACGGTTTGCACGTTTTCCACGCTGCCCAGCAGGCCGGTTTTGATGGCGGCGGGCGGCATGTCGCCTGCCAGCGCGGCCAGTTGGGCCTCCAGCTCTTGCGCAGGCAAGGGGGTGACGCGGGTAACGGCCTGCGAGTTCTGCGCCGTGACGGCGGCCACCACCGGGCACAGGTGCACGCCGAAAGCGAGCGCTGCGCGCTGGTCGGCTGCCAGGCCCGCGCCGCCGCCGCTGTCGTTGCCGGCGATGCTCCAGAGAATGGGTTTGCGGGCGGGTTCGTGGGCGGGTTCGCAATCCGCTTCGCGGCCAGATTCATGTGTGGATTCAGTCATGGCCGGGCAAGTTAGCACACCAGGCTCGCCAGACGGCGCAGCCGCCAGGCGCGATCAAAACGGTCACAAGCCGCCGAACGCCGCTTCAAGGCACGCAAGAGGCTCGCGCCTCATCTGCCAGCGCGAGGGAAAGCGAGCTGATTTCTGCCGGGCAAGGCGTTGGGCCTCGCTTATTCTCGCTCCTTCATTCATAGCATGATGTCCTAGTGGAAATTGCGCAAGAAGGCATTTAGGCCCCATTGAATCCGCTCCTGTTTTTGATGCCATCTGCATGGCCCAGCGAGGCATTTGCCAGGCCGCAGGGCGCCTGAGTCCGCGCTTTTCTCTTTCACAGACAAACCGTGAACAAGTTCTCAGGGTTTCATCCACTTTCCCTTCGTGCTGCAACGCATCAGAATCGCCGCGTTCCGACAAAAACTCGCAAAAAGGAAAAAACGACATGAAGAAGATCACCGCCATCATCAAGCCCTTCAAGCTGGAAGAAGTGCGCGAAGAGCTGGCCGATGTGGGCGTGACGGGCCTGACGGTCACGGAAGTCAAGGGCTTTGGCCGCCAGAAGGGCCATACCGAGCTGTACCGGGGCGCTGAATACGTGGTGGACTTTCTGCCCAAAGTGCGCATTGACGTGGTGGTGGCCGACGATTTGGTGGACCGCTGCGTGGACGCCATCCTCAAGTCCGCGCGCACCGGCAAGATTGGCGACGGCAAGATCTTCATCTCGAACGTGGAGCGCGTGGTGCGCATCCGCACAGGCGAGGAGGATGAAGCGGCCATCTGACCCCGGCCCCAGGCTCCGCCAGCCAGCCGCTTTTTCAAACCGCGCGCAATGCGCAAACAACCGCCTCACCCGGCGTTTTTTTACGCCTGCGGCAAGGCGGCGCAAGGCTGAAAAGCCGCTTTCACCCGGAAACGGAAAGCCAGGCCCCAAACCGCCGCCCCCCGCCCGCACCCCGCCCGCACCCGCGCTGGCCCTGCGGGCGGGCGTGAGCAGGCCCTCATGGGAGGGCAGATTCGGGGAAACCGGCTGGCCCGCGTTGCGCCCTGCCCCCGGCTTTGCCTTCATGTCTTTTCGCCCCTTGGGGCAGTCCATGAAGAATGCCTGACCGCATCAAAAACAGGAGCTGATTTCGGGGCATGAAAATAGCTCTTGCGCTCATTCCACTAGGACCTCACGCTATGGTTTGAGGAGCGAAATTCTTGCGAGGCAAAAGCCGCCCGACCTCCCTGGCCGCCCTCTCGGGCTGCTGGCCCAGGCCGCCTGGCCGCTCACCGCGCCCGGCTGAACAGGCCGATGCCCGCCAGCACCAGCGCCGTGCCCGCCGCCAGCCAAGGGGTGAAAGGCTCGTCCAGAATGAGCACGCCCATGCCAATGGTGGCCAGCGGGCCGATCAGGCCGATTTGCGCGGCCAGGCTGGCGCCCAGGCGCTCCACCGCCATCATTTGCAGCAGAACGGGCACGGCGGTGCACAGCGTGGCGTTCAAAACCGAGAGCCACAGCACCGGCGCGGGCACGGCGGCCGCAGCCAGCGGGCGCGTGATCAGAAAGTGGCCGATGCAGCACAGGCAGGCCACCACCGTGGCCAGCCCCACCAGGCGCATGGCGCCCAGGCGGCGCACGAATTCGCCGCTGAAAAACAGATACGCGGCGTAGCTGGCCGTGCCCGCCAGCACCAGCGCCGCGCCCAGCGCCGTGCCCGCCGTGTGGGGCAGCTGCATCTCGCGCCCGAACACCAGCAAAGCGCCGCTGTAGCTCACCGCCACCGCCAGCCAGTGCCGGCGCGTGGGCCGCTGGCCGCGCAGCGCCCAGGCCAGCGCCATCACCAGCGTGGGCGTGAGATACAGAATGAGCCGCTCCAGACTGGCGCTGATGTATTGCAGCCCCAGAAAGTCCAGCAGGCTCGACAGGTAGTAGCCCGACACCCCCAGCCCCAGCACGCCCAGCCAGTCGCGCCCCTGGAGCGCGGGCCGCCCGCGCCCGGCCCACCAGGCCATGACGGCAAAAAAGGGCAGCGCCAGCAGCATGCGGTACATCAGCAGCGTGACCGCATCCGCCCCGTGCCGGTAGGCGAGCTTGACCACGATGGCCTTGCCGCTGAAGGCAAGCGCGCCCAGCACGGCCAGCGCCATGCCCAGGCCCAGGCCCAGGCTGGCAGGCGCCGCCGCTGAAGCGACAGAGGCAGAGGAGGAAACAGGCGTGTTTTCAGACATGGCGGCAACAGGGCGGGCAAGCGGCGGGCGGCCGGGCTTGGCTCCGGCGGCTCATTGCACCTCGGCGATCAGCTCGATTTCCACGCAGGCGTCCAGCGGCAGCCGGGCCACGCCAACGGCGCTGCGGGCATGCGCGCCACGCTCGCCAAACACTTCCATCATCAGCTCGCTGGCCCCGTTGGTGACCAAGTGCTGCTCCACAAAGCCCGGGGCCGAGCTGACGAAGCTGACGAGCTTGACAATGCGGCGCACCTTCTCCAGCCCGCCAGCGGCCGCATGCAGCGTGCCCAGCAGATCAATGCCAATGCCGCGCGCGGCGGCCTGGCCCTCTTGCGTGCTGATGCCTGCGCCAAGCTGGCCCGTCCACACCGCGCCGTTGCGGCGGGCGATATGGCCAGACAAATAAACCAGATTCCCCGTGCGCACAAAAGGCAGGTAAGCGGCGGCTGGCGCGCTGACGGCGGGCAAGGCAATGCCCAGGCGGGCGAGATTTTCCTGTGGCGTCATGGTGTCGTTCCTTTCCTGTGAATGACGGCAAAGACGGCGCAGTATGACCGCCCCCATTGCTGCTTCATCGCTGCTTCATTGCTGCTTCATTGCCGCCCGCAGGCGTGACAAACGCCGCGCGCGCCGGAAAAACCGCGCCAGCGCAAGACAATCCACCCTTTCCACCTTCTCGCGCCGCCCCGCCGCCCGCCCATGCCCGCCCCCGCGCAGCACATCCACTCGCCCGCCAACCCTCTTTTCAAAGACCTGCGCCGCCTGGCGCAAGACAGCGCCGCCAGCCGCAAGCAGGGCCGCGCCTGGCTCGAAGGCGACCACCTGGCCCGCGCCGCCCGCGCGCGCCAGGTGCGCCCGGCGCTGGCCGTGTTCGCCGAAAGCAGCTGGCAGCAAAGCGCGCACGAATGGGCTGGCCTGGCGCGCCAGAACATCGTGCTGGCCGACCCCCTCTTTGCCGCCCTGAGCGCGCTGCCATCGCCCGCCCGCATGGGCATCGTCATCGAACTGCCCCTGCCCGCGCAACCCGCCCGCTTCGCGCCCGGCGCGCCCACCCTCGTGCTCGACCGCGTGCAAGACGCTGGCAACACCGGCTCCATGCTCCGCAGCGCCGCCGCCTTCGGCTTCACCCAAGTGCTGGCCCTGCAAGGCACCGCCGCCCTCTGGGGGCCGAAAGTAGTGCGCGCGGGCATGGGCGCGCACTTCGCACTGCACCTGTTCGAGGGCCTGCAGCCCGAAGACATCGAACAGCTGGCCGTGCCCCTGCTGGCCACCAGCTCGCACCAGGGCCAGTGGCTGCACCGCACCGCCCTGCCCTGGCCCTGCGCCTGGCTCATGGGCCACGAAGGCCAGGGCGTCAGCGCCGCGCTCGCCCGCCAGGCCAGCGCCCACATCCGCATCACCCAGCCCGGCGGCGAAGAATCGCTGAACGTGGCCGCCGCTGCCGCCATCTGCCTGCACGCCAGCGCCGCTGGCCGCGAGGCAGGCGAATGAGCGAACGCCCCACAGTTATTTCGCTCCTATATCAATAGCAAAGTGTCCTAGTAGAAACTGCGCCGAATGACGCTTTAACCCCCTCGAATTCGCTCCTTTTTTGAGATACAGGGGCGAGGGTGACGCTTTGGAACCTGCTTGCAATCCATCCGCGAGTGCAGAAGGTGTGGATTTGGGCGCGGCCCCGGACGCTCTGCGGCGTTGCAAACCCTCGATGGGCCGCAAGGCCCGTCTGTGGTTTGTGTTTTGCAGCCCATCTCGATTCCCAGGCTTTCGCCCCTCGCGGCCAGATCATGAACAGCCCTCCAGTTTCAGGCCAACCCTTTTTCTCACCGTTCTTTTTTCGCGCTTGACCGAAAATCCACATTCCGTATTCCGGCAGGATACGCATGCGAATTCATCCACCAAAATCCGAGGCGTTATCCTGATGACAGGATTCCTCATGCGGGACTATTTGGATGCGGGCTATCAGGGTTTATCGTGCGGAATGAGTTTGACGCAGTATAGATGGATAATCTTAAATACAAGGTATAGCGCCGGGTATGATGCAAGTACACATAGCATTCCGATTGCATCATGATATAGTATTCCGCCGCTGGCAAAGACTATCATGAACCAGATATTTGTTATAGAAAGCATCAAAATCCATATGCATTCTGATGAGAAATAGGATCTTTTTCTGCAGTACGGGCAAAGAATGCGGCGTGGCACTCGCGAATGAGGGGTCAAAGGCCATCCGGGTTCATCATATAAAGACCAAAAAAGCCATACGCGCAACGGAAATTCAATGTTGAAAGAACAAAAGGGGCATTTCTTTTTGATCATTCCGGCAGACCTTGGGGTTCAGATACGGGCAAAATGATTTTGCCAGCACGGCCAGACGCTGAACCGGTTTTTTAAACAAACATGAAAAGCCCCCGGGCTGCAACCTGCAAACACGCACGGCTGGCGGTTTGGATCATGCGGCCGGTGAAATGAATGCGCCCCGCAAGCCGCACATTTCACTCTGTTTGCGAGAGCGAATTTCAGGCGCGGAAAACGCCTTTCTCGCACGGTTCGACTGGATTTACTGCTATCAAAACAGCGGCGAAATAAACGGGCGGTTTGCAAGGCATGGAGGCTGCGCGGCTGGCGCGCGGCCCGCCTTACGGCCGGTTTTCAGAACGTGGCGGTCAGCGAAATATTGAAGCTGCGGCCGGGCTGGGCGGCCAGCTGGAAGCGCCGCCAGTCGGCGGCGGAGCTGGCGTCGTAGCTGCGGGCGTTGCTGTAGAGCCAGTGGCTTTTGTTGGCCAGGTTTTGCACGCCCGCATCCAGCCGCAGGGCGGGGGTGATTTGCCAATAGGCCCACAGGTCCAGGCGGCCAAAGCCGGGCACGCGGATGAATTCCACGGTGGATTCGGTCAGGCCGCTGCCGGTGTTGCGGTAGCTGTCGCGGTTGGTGCTTTGGGCCTGTTTGCCGCGCGCGAAGGTGCCCAGCAGGTTCACGCCCCAGGTTTTGCCGGGGGCGTCGTAGCCGATGCCGGCGATGAGTTTGGCGGGCTGCACGGTGTCCAGCGGCACGTATTTGTCGCCTTCGTAGCTGGAGCGTGATTCGCCCTTGCTGTAGCCGAAGGCCAGGCTGCTGTAGAGGCCCTTGAGGGCGGGCGTCCACGTGCCGTACTCCAGCCGCGTGCCCAGCTCCAGGCCGTAGATGCGGGCCTTGTCGCGGTTGCCAGCCTTGAAGATGGTGACCAGGTGCGCGGGGGCGTTGGCAAACATGCCGGGGTAGCGGTCACGCGGGTAGCGGGTGACGCCGATGAAATTCTTGTATTGCGTGTAGAACACCGAGCCGTTCAGGCGCACGCCGGGCGCGGGGCTGCCTTTGACGCCGATGTCGAAGGTGTTGCTGGTTTCGGCCTTGAGGCCAGCGTCGCCCACGACGATGCAGTTGCAGCGGTAGATGCCGCTGCGCCACAGGCCGTAGCGTTCGCTGCTGGTGGGCGCGCGGCCGCTGCGCCGCCATTGCACGTAGGCGGCAAACTGCGGCTTCAAATACCAGCTCAGGCTCAGGCTGGGGCTGATGAGGGTGGTGCTGGCTGTCGATGAACCGTAGAGCCTTTGCAGCTGCGCCAGGGTCATGGAGGGGCTGACCATGTTGGCCAGATGGCGCAGGCGGCTTTGCACGCGCTCGATGCGCAGGCCGGGGGTGAACACCAGGCGCTGGCTGCCAGCACGCAAGGTGATGGCGTCTTCGGCAAACACGCCCAGGCGGGTGGTGATGTTGTCTGGGAAGGGGCGCTGCAAGTCGGTAGGGGAGTTGTGGTAGGCCTCGGTGCTCTCCAGCGGGTGTTCGTTGGCGTTGCGCGAGGCGCTCACGCCCGCGCGCAAGCGGTGGCTGCCCCAGCTTTTTTCCAGCGTGCTGGCCAGGCCGAAACTGCGGTTGCGGTTGCGCGCCCTTTCGGTAAAGGCAGTGCGGCTGGTGTTGGTGAGGGTGTCGGTGGTGTCATCCATCAGGGTGTATTGGCCGTAAACGCGGGTTTCAAGCTGGTCAAACCAGCCACTGGCAGGCGTCCACAAGTGGGTCAATTGCAAGGTGTCGCGCGCGGTTTTGGCGTTCTGCCAGGAAAAGCTGCTTTCGGTGCCGCGCAAGTTGCTGGCCAGCCAGGAAGACTCGTATTGCGAGCGGTGCCGGCGGCGCAGCAAATCGGCAGTGAGGCTGAGCGTGTGCCCGGCGCTGGCGCGCCAGTCGCCCTTCAAAAGCAGGGCGTTGGAAGTGATGTCTTCCGGCTCGCTGCGCATGCCTAAAGGGCTGCTGTTTTTGGCCTCGCGCCCATCGCGGCGCACGTAGCTGAGCAAGCCGTCAAAAGCGCCGCTGCGCCCGGCGGCCGTCACGGCCTCGGTCCACAGGCGGTTGGCGCTGGCGTAGCCCGCTTTCAGGCCCAGATAGCTGTTTTTGCCCTCGCGCAGATAGTCGCGCGCCGATTTGGGGCGAAAACTCACGGCCCCGCCAATGCCGCCCGCCGATCGGCGGCTGCCCGTCGTGCCCAGCTGAATATCCACGCCGCCATACACCTCCGGGTCAATGAAATCGCGCCCCATGCTGAAAGTGCCGGTGCTGGCGGCCCGGCCTGACCAGGCAATGCGGTCCACGGCATCGGGCAGCTCCACGCCGTCAAGATCGATGGCCACGCGGTTGCCCTCCACACCGCGCACGTTGTAGCCCGAAGAGCCGCCCCGGTTGTAGCGCGTGTTGTCCATGCCGCTGCGCGCCGTGCCCGAAACCAGCGAAGGCGCCTCCACCAGCGGCTGATAGCGCATCACATCGGCCATGCTGCCCGCCTGCTCCAGCGCGCGGCCCTGAACGCGCGCCGCCGCGCCAGGCTCCAGCTCGGCAGAGGCGCTCACCTGCACGGCAGGCAGCGAGGGCGCTTCACGCGGGGCATCCGCCGCCGCTCCGGCTGTTTTCAGCGCTGTCTTTTGAGCGGCCTTCTGCGCTGCCCTTTGCGCCTGCTCGCCCGCAGATATGGCGCTCGCCTGCTGCGCCATCACCAGGCATGCGCCCTGAACACCCAGCGCCAGCAGACGGCGGGCAAAAAGAGAAGAAGAAACGTTCGTTGCCATTTCAGTTGCCAGTACAAAAAAACAGAAAAGCGGCTGGCGTGTGCCCTGCAAGGCGGGCAGCGGCATGGCCGGCCGGAGCTTGAAACAAAAAATGGCAATTCTATATTTTGGATACGAATCATTCGTATTAATAGTCGTATGGAAAGGACCCGAAAAGGCTCTGACAATGGCGCGCGGAGACCTCCAGCCGGATGCAGGGTGGCGGCAATGAAGAGGCAAGGCACAAGCCAGGAGGCGATAAAGGAAGACGGGGACTGAGCTTCGCTCATTAATTGATAGCTACAAGTCCTAGGGCCTGTTGAGAATTACCGAGATTGAATCAGAGCCGAAGCCAGATAGATCACCTCCTTGAAACCGGCGTCGATCTTGTCACTGCGCTTGAACTCCTTGAGCTTGCCAAAGAGGTTTTCCATGAGGTGAGGCCGGCGGCACATGTGCTCATCAATGGCCAAAGGCCGGCGTCGATTGGGTCTTTGCGAGATCACGATTTGCACGCCTTGCGCTTGCAATCGCTCTATCAGCCATTGAACATCAAACGCTTTGTCCGCCAGCAGCGCCCCAAACTTTTGGTTCCGGATCATCTCTTCGACTCCTTTGCTGTCATGCCGCTGGCCTGGCATCAGAGCGAACTTGAC